>JBDSAN010000623.1:0-6123 GCA_039922115.1 Jatrophihabitantaceae bacterium | reverse complement strand
CGCGCTGCAATGGCGCCGCGGCAAGCTGGCCGATTCGCGCCGGCTGCTGCGCGTCGCGACCTGGACGGTGGCGTTGCCGCTGGCTGCCAACGCCTTCGGCTGGCTGTTCACCGAGACCGCTCGCCAGCCCTGGCTGGTGTACGGCCTGCTGCGGACCAAGGACGGCATCAGCCCGAACGTGGGCACCGGCTTCACCTTCGCCACCCTGATCGGTTTCACCCTGCTGTACGGCGTGCTCGGCGTCATCTGCTTCCGGATGGTGCGTCGGATCGCGATGGCCGGGCCGGACTCCGCCACCCCGCCGGTGGCCGAAGCGGCCGACGAACCAGTGCTGAGCCTGGCGTGATGTCCAGCTTGAGGTTCGACTGGAACTTGTTGATAGTTAAGGGAGATTGACCATGCAGGCGTTCTGGTTCGGCACCATCGCGGTGCTGTGGGCGGGGTTCTTCGTCCTGGAAGGTTTCGACTTCGGGGTCGGCATGTTGCTGCCGCTGGTGGCCAAGACCGATCAGGACCGGCGGGTGGCGTTGCGCTCGATCGGGCCGGTCTGGGACGGCAACGAGGTGTGGCTGCTCACTGCGGGTGGGGCCACCTTCGCAGCGTTCCCGGAGTGGTACGCGAGCGCGTTCTCCGGCTTCTACCTGGCCTTCGCGCTGTTGCTGGTCGGGCTGATCCTGCGCGGGATCGGCATCGAGTACCGGGGCAAGGCCGCCACCGCTCAGGGCCGGCTCTGGTGTGACGGGGCGACCGCGCTCGGGTCCTTCCTGCCATCGCTGCTGCTCGGGGTCGCGTTCGCCAACTTCTTGCGCGGGGTGACCATGGACGCCGGGCACAACATGACCAACGGTTTCTTCAGCCTGCTGAACCCGTTCGCGCTGCTCGGCGGCCTGGTCACGCTGAGCCTGTTCGCCTTGCACGGCGCGAACTTCCTGGTCCTGCGCACCGAAGGACCGGTGCGTAGCCGGGCGGCCGGGTTGGTCACGATCCTGGGCCCGGTGACCGCCGGGCTGGGGCTGGTCTTTCTGCTCTGGTCGTTCGCGGTGCGCAGCACCCCGGTCGGCATCCTGGTTGCCGGCTTGCTGGTGGTGGTGCTGGTTGCCGGGCTGCTGGCCGGTCGGGCCGGCCGGGCCGGCTGGGCCTTCATCGGCACCGCGGTCAGTGCGGTGCTGGTGCCGGTCTGGGCGTTCTCCGCGCTGTGGCCGAACGTGCTGCCGGACCGGGCCAACAAGGCCTTCTCGCTGACCGTGCACAACGCCAGTTCCAGCCCGTACACGCTCAAGGTGATGACAGTGGTGGCGCTGATCTTCACCCCGATCGTGCTGGCCTACCAGGCCTGGACCTACTGGGTGTTCCGGGCCCGGGTGACCGGTGCCATCGCCGACGGCGAGGGTTACGGCTCCGGCAAGGTCGGCGAGATCGTGGCCAAGGCCCGGGAGTCGGCAAAGCAGACGCTGGGTACCGAGGGCGGGACGGTTCCGGCTGGTACCGAACCGTCGTGAGCCGGCCGCTGGATCCGCGACTGTTGCGTGCGGTTCCGGACGTCCGGCGGCTGCTGGTCGCGCTGGCCGGGCTGCAGCTGGTCGGCGTCGCGCTGACCATCGTGCAGGCCAGCGCGCTGGCCTCGATCGTGGTGTCGGTATTCGGCCGGCAGCGGCCAGCGGCCAGCCTGCTGGCGCCGCTGCTGGCACTGGGGCTGGCGGCCGCTGGCCGGGCCGCTGTTGCCGGCGGGCAGGAATGGCTCACCGCGCGGGCCTCGGCCCGCGGCCGGGCCACCCTGCGCCAGGCGGTGCTGGCCGCGATCACCCGGCTCGGGCCGGCCTGGGCGGCGCGGCAGCCATCCGGACGGCTGGTCACCGCCGCCGGCCCCGGCCTGGACGCCCTCGACGGCTACCTGACCCGGGCGCTGCCGGCGCTGGTGTCAGCCAGCGTGGTGCCGGCGGTCGTGCTGTGCTGGATCGGCCTGATCGACTGGCCGAGCGCGCTGGTGCTGTTGCTGGTACTGCCATTGGTGCCGATCTTCATGGTGCTGGTTGGCGTGACGACCGGCCGCCGGATGCAGGCGCAGTACGCCAGCCTGGCCCGGCTTTCCGGGCATTTTCTGGACCTGCTGGAAGGCCTGACCACGCTCAAGGTCTACGGCCAGGCCAAGCGCCAGGTGCGGACGGTGCGACTGGCGACCGAGGCCTACCGGGTGCAGGCGATGGCCACCCTGCGCACGGCGTTCCTGTCCGGCCTGGTGCTCGACCTGATCGCCACCCTGTCGGTCGCGGTGGTCGCGGTCGATGTCGGGCTCAGGCTCGATCACGCCAGCCTGGGCCTGCAGCCCGCGCTGCTGGTGCTGCTGCTGGCACCGGAGCTGTTCGCGCCGCTGCGCGCGGTCGGCGCCCAGCATCACGCCAGCGAGGAGGGCCGGGTCGCGGCCGCCGCGGCGCTGGACATCTTGGCCGAGGCCGCCGAGGCCGCCGAGGCCGCCGAGGCCGTCGAGGCCGCCGAAGCAGCCGAATTGCCGACCGAGCTTGCCGGCGGCCCGGTCCGAGCGACCGGAGCGGTCCGGCTCAGCGCGGTTTCGGTGCACTACCCCCAGCGCGCCGAGCCAGCCCTGCGGGGGATCGACCTGCGGTTGCGGCCTGGCGAGCTGGTCGCCGTCCAGGGTCCGAGCGGGGCCGGCAAGAGCACCCTGCTCGGGCTGCTGCTCGGCTTCGTCGAACCCACCGGGGGCAGCGTCCTGGTTACCACCACTGCCGGCGAGCGGGCATTGACGGGGCTGGTACCGGCTGGCTGGCGGGCCAACCTGGCCTGGGTGCCGCAACGGCCCCAACCGACCCAGCCGACCGTCGGCGCCGAGGTCGCCCTCGGCGACAGCACGGCCGGCCCGGCCGAGATCGCGGCCGCGATTGCCGATTGCCACGCGCCACATCGGGCAACCGCACTCGGCGAGGACGGCAATCAGATCTCGGCCGGTCAGCGCCGCCGGGTCGCGCTGGCCCGGGCGCTGCTGCGGGCCCGTGCGGTGCGCGCGGCCGGCGGGGTGCCGCTGGTGCTGCTGGACGAGCCGACCGAGGACCTGGATCGCGACACCGAGCAGGTGGTGACCGCGGTGATCGCCGGCCTGGCCGGTTGGGCGAGCGTGGTCATGGTTACCCACAGCGGACGGCTGGCCGTCATCGCCGACCGGGTGCTCACCATCGAGCACGGCCGGTTGACCGCTGATCGCAGCCAGCCACGCCAGCTGCCGGCGCCGGTCGGGCCGCGCGCGCCGGTACTTGCTGCGGCTCCGACGGGTGTCACTCAGCCGGCCAGCACAGCCGGCCCGCTCAGCACAGCCGGCACGGTCAGCACAGCCGGCCCGCTCAGCACAGCCGGCACGGTCAGCACGCTCAGCATTGGCCAGCTGATCGGCGGCTGGCGGGCGGCTGGGCGCAAGCTGCTGCTGGCAGCCGCGCTGGCCGGCGCGACCGGCCTGGCGGGGCTGGCCTTGACCGCGACCTCGGTCTGGCTGATCTGCCGGGCCGCGCAGCACCCGAACGTGCAGGCGCTGTCGCTGGCGGTGGTCGGGGTGCGCACCTTCGCGCTGTCGCGAGCCCTGCTGCGCTACGCCGAGCGGCTGGTCGGCCACGACGCCGCGCTGCGGCTGCTGGCCGAGGTGCGGGCCCGGGTGTTCGCCGCGCTGGAGCCGCTGGCGCCGTCCGGGCTGGCCGAGTTCGGCCGGGGCGATCTGCTGCGCCGGTTCGTCGCCGACGTCGATGGCCTGCAGGACGGCCTGGTACGAGCGCTGATCCCGTTCATCGGCGCGGTCATCACCGCGGCCGGCGCCGGCCTCGCGGCGATGCTGATCAGCCCGGCCGCCGGGCTGGTGCTGGTCAGTGGCCTGCTGGTCGGGCTGGTGCTGGTGCCGCTGCTTGCCAGGGCGCTGTCCGGCGGGGCGGATGCGCTGACCGGGGCGGCCGGGCTGCGCGACGAGCGCACCACCGCGTTGCTGGCCGGGCTGGACGAGCTGATCTGCTACGGCGCCGACCCGGCGGCGATTGCCTCGGTCGCGCAGGCTGATCAGCAGCTGATCGAGGCCAGCCGGCGACCGGCGCTGGCTGCGGCCGGCAGCGCGGTGCTGGCCGGCATGAGCTTCGCGGTGACCGTCCCGCTGTTGCTCGCGGTCACCGCCCAAGCGGTGCACGCCGCGACGATCCCGCCGATCATGGTGGGCGTGCTGGTTGCCTGCGCGCTGGCATCCTTCGACGTGCTGGCGCCGTTGCCGGCGGCGTTCGCGGCCTGGGCGCGGGTCCGCTCCAGCCTGCGGCGGGTGGCTTCGCTGCTGGCCACCCCGGTGCCGATCGCCGAACCGGCCCAGCCCGGCCGGGCACCGGATGCCGAGTTGGGGCTGCGACTGCGCGCGGTCACCCTGGCCCCGGCCGCCGCTGCCAGTCCGGTGCTGCGCGAGGCCGAGCTGACCTTGCCGGCCGGTCAGCGGGTTGCCGTGATCGGGCCGAGCGGCTGCGGCAAGTCGACCGTGCTGGCTGCGGCGATGCGACTGCTCGCGGTACGCGCCGGCTCGATCGAACTGACCGGCATCGGGCCGTCGGTGGCGCTGGCGGACCTGTCCGCTGGTGACCTGCCACCGCTGGTTGCCGGATCGTTGCAGGGCGATCACGTGTTCAATGCCTCGCTGCGCGACAACGTCCGGGTGGTGCGACCGCAGGCAACCGACGCCGACCTGGACGCGGTGGCCGCTCGGTGTGGCCTGGCCGAGTTCATCGCGCAATTGCCGCAGGGTTGGTCCACCCCGACCGGCCCGGATGCCGCTGAGCTGTCCGGCGGCCAACGGCAGCGATTGCTGCTGGCCCGGGCGCTGCTGGCCGATCCTCAGGTCCTGGTGCTGGACGAGCCGACCGCACACCTGGACGCCGACACCGAGCAACAGGTGCTGGCCGATCTGATGCGCAGCACCCGGCACCGGACGGTGCTGATGAGCACTCATCGCCGGCTGCCGGCTGGTGCGTTCGACCAGGTGTTGCTGATCGGCGACCAGTCGATGCTGGCGCTGATCGACGAGCCGGAGTCGGTGTCTGGTCACCGATCAGCTCCAGCGCTGGCCAGGCGGTGACTCGTCCCGGTGTTGCGGCGGGCAGTCTGGGGACGGCCTGGCCGCGGTGCCGGTGGTCGAGGCCGGCAAGACCTCCTTCTACGCAAGGTGCCGGTCAGTCAGGTCACCGGCGCGGTTCGTGCGCACCGGATCCAGCGGCGAGCCAGCCGGTTCAGTGCCGACACCACCGGCCAGTGCGCTGAGGGCGGACCTTGGTCCTGCCGATCCGGGACGGAAAGCCCCAGCTCCGCCGACGGATTGGCGAGCATGCTGACAGTAGCGGACAAATCTTGCCGAGTGCGACCAGTGCGGTAGAGGAGATGGCACCATGAGCGTCCAGGAATCCATAGTCGAACAGGGGCGAATCGTTGTTGGTGTGGACGGCTCGACCCAATCCCGGCACGCGCTGCGGTGGGGCGCCTACCTCGCCGAGACGATGGGTTGCACCCTTGAGGCGATCGGGGCCTGGCACGTGCCCGCGGTCTACGGCTGGGGCGATGCCGGTTGGGCTGGTGCGGCTGGCCAGTTCAACCTGGACGAGCTCACCCGCAAGGTGCTCACCGACACGGTCACGGAGGTATTCGGTGATCGGCGGCCGGCCGGGCTGACCATGCGGATCGGGCAGGGCGACGCGGCGCGAGTGCTGATCGATGCCAGCCGGGAGGCGAGCATGTTGGTGCTGGGTAACCGCGGCCACGGCGGCTTCACCGACCTGCTGCTCGGTTCGGTCAGCGCGGCCTGCTCGCGGCACGCCAACTGCCCGGTGCTGATCGTGCACGGCGACGGGCTGCCGCCGGCCGCGGCCGTCTCGGCTGCCGAGGTTCGCGACGTCGCCCCGGTGGGCTGACCGGCCGTAGCTGCCGGCCAGCAACACCGATCGGCCGGGCTCAGTAAGGCCATGTCCAGCCGGCGATTGCCGGGTCGTCGGTACCGTACTCGCGGGTGTAGGCGCGGGCAGCCAGCCGGGCATCGGACATCCGCTGGCGCAAGGTCGCTGCTGCCGACCCCAGCGTCGGCACCCGGTCGATGACGTCCATCACCAGGTG
>JBDSAN010000622.1:0-3915 GCA_039922115.1 Jatrophihabitantaceae bacterium | reverse complement strand
GCGGCAGCCAACTCCCCGCGAGAGTCCGGCGCGTCCGGTTCAAGGCCGGCGTAGTGCTTGGCCAGCGCCTGCCCGAGCTGCAAGAGCGTCGGCGCGCGCTCCGGTCCGCGCAGCCGGGAAAGCTCATCCCGAAGCCTTGCGACAGTGACGTCCATCGGTTCTCCTGCCCTCTCGCCGGTCACTGTCCCCAGTGGATGAATCCGGCCCACGCCAGCACCCGGGCCGGGTCGGGCCCCTCGGTCATTCGTCGCAGCCGTTCAGGCATGTTTCCGGGAGCGATCCGGGCCTCGTCGAGCATCCATGCCTGCGCACGACGCAGCGCGTCCCACGGCGGGAGGCACTCGCTGGCCATGTAGTGATGGAACATGTACATCAGTAGCGAGGTGTCCTGATCCGGGATGCTCCACTGGGTGGACAGCACCGAGCGGGCGCCCGCCGCGAGGAACATCGTGGCCAGGCTGTAGGCCTCGTCATAGCCGTGAACCGAGCGGCCGGTGTGGCAGGCGGCAAGGACCACCAGGCCGAGCGGGTGCAGTTGCTCGCTGCCAGTCCGGATACCGATCAGCTCATCCGCCGCGAGATCGCCGCCAGCCAGGACCAGGCGGGACGAAGCGCTGCCGATCGCGGTCTCCATGATCCCGTGCGAGGCGAGGTGCAGCATCGCGCCGGCCTGCGCTCCGTCGGCACGCAGCCAGGCCCGCAGATCGTCTGGAGTGCCGGCGCCGGACCTGCTCGTCATCCCGTTGGGAAGGCGTCCGAGGTAGGTCGCGCACGGATAGAAGCTCTCGCGGATCGCGTACGCCTCGAGACGGGCCGACGGTAGGCTGGCGGCCCGGTCGCCGGCGTCCGGGTCCGCGACGACGAGTCCGGCCGACGTCAGCCGAACCGGCTCGGCCGCGGCGCTCTCGCACAGCATCCGGGCCGAGGCTGCCTGGGAAAGGGCGACCTGCTCCACCAGATAGCGTCCGTCCGGACGGCGGGCCGCCTGCCACGGCACCCGGGCCAGGTCGCCCATCGGGATGAGCACCAGGTGCGGTACCCGGCCGGCGTCCAGGTACGGCCTGACGATCGGGCCCATCGCAGCCCTCCAGGCCCACTCGCACAGTGCGTCGATGCTGTCAGCGAACTCGGCGTGCTCGCTGATCAGATCCCGGGCACCCGCGCTCGCCGCACCTCGGGTGGCCAGCGCGGCGAGATACCGCTCGACGTCCGCGCTGTCCTGGATCACGAGGTTGGGCAGCGACAGATAGCGCGGCGGACCCTCGGCCGGAGCGATCACCGCCCAGCCCGGCGACGGTGGGACGGCAGGGACCAGGTAGACCAGAGCATCGACGTCGAGGGTGCGCAACGCGGCTTGGATCTCACCGAGGTCGGGCGGATCGAGCAACCCGGTGCCGGCCGACAGCACTTCCAGGACATCCTGGCGCAGCCAGGCCGGCGGGTGCCTTTCGGCCCGCCATCGCTGCGCCAGCTCCGGCCGGCCCGCCTCGATCAACCGGGTGCAGGGATCGCGCAGTTCGGTCGCGGCAAAGAGCATCAGCCCCCGTCCGGCATCCAGGGCACGCAAGGCATCCGCGGGCTCTTCGTCGGCGAGGAACCGGGCGGCGACCGCCATCGCGTTCTCGAGCGCGTCCCGCGCGGCGGAACGGACGGAGAGCGTGTCGGGCTGCAGGAGTACCTGCCAGGCATGGCCGCGCAGCCCCTCGAAGGCTGTTCGGCGGCTCAGGGAGTTGTCATCGCCGCGCTTGCGTCGCAGCGTGGCAAGCGTGCCGTTGACAGCGGACCAATACGGATGCTCCGGCCCACCGGCCAGCTCACGCGCCTGTTCGAGCAGCGCCACCGCCTCCTCGACACCGCCGGTCGAGCCGCCGACCTCCGTCTGACGGGCCACCGCCCAGGCCAACAGGTCGAGCTGAAGCACTCGGTCCGGGTGACCGTCGGGCGTGAGCGAGATGGCTGTCCGCAGATCGGCTATCCCCCTGGCGATCCGAGCCGGCTCTCGTTCCTCGCCTTGCCGCAACCTCGCCCCGCCCAGCAGAACCAGGTACTGGGCACGCTCGGTCGGGGTGATCCCCGGCCGGTCGGCCAGGTTCTGCAGCGCGTCGAGGCTGCGGTCGAAGGCCACCTGATCGACCTCCGGCGCGGCGTCGAGTATCGAGGGCAGCAGGTCCAGCAAGGGCGCCACCGTCTGGACCGCCCCGGCGAAATAACCCGATCTCACCTCCTGAAGCCCGGCTTTGAGTCCGGGCAGGGTGGCAACGGCGCTGACGTCTCCGTTCTCAGATGCCTGGACCGCATCCGTCACGCCCAGCATCAGCTCGATCATCGCGGCAGCGTCGGTGGCATATCGCCCGAGCTCGGTCCACGACGCGCGCAACGCGGCCACCTCACCCGGGTCCGCGGCAGCACCTAGCGCTGCCTGGGCAAGCGCTGCCAGCGGGCTCACCATCGGGTCATCGGCAAACTCCGTGATGAATCCGTCCACCTCATCCATCGCCGCGCGATAGTCGACGATCTCGTGACCGATGGTCGCGCGGGTCAATGCCATGCACCGGGCCACCGCCCGAACCCGCGGCCAGTCGGGCCGATCGGGCAGGTGCTCATCGCCGATCTCCACCAGCCGGCCCAGGTACCGCATCTCGGGAATCTCGGCCTTGTCCGTCCGCCGCAGCAGCGACCTGACCAGCCCTTCAGCCAGCCGGGACCGGTGCTGCCCACGAGACAGCAGCTCGATCTCCGCGAGCGCGCCGCCGACCAGCCCGGGCAATGCCGATCTGTCCACCGTCTCGACCCAGACCACCTGGTCTGCCAGCCGGGCAACTGTCTCGTCGGCCTCTGATCGCGTCACGAACGTCCCCCTCGTCGGGTGCACCTGCCCCGTACTGACGGACGGTTGGCGAAGCTGAGCTAGCGCTTCCGGCCGTCAGGGCCGCCGAACATGTCGATGACGACGGCGATGATCCGCTCCAGCCGGGCGGGATCGGTGATCAGCGCGGTGGCCTGCTCGGGGCCGTCCTCCGCGACGCCCGGTGGCCGGTCCAGGTCGAAGGACGGCGACGCCTGCCCGAAGACGATGTCCAGCACCTCCGGCACGACCACGGTGGCGTCCTCGCCGCGGTCGAGGCGGGCCGAGATGAGGTCGATGGCCGCCGCGGCCAGTTCGCCGAGCAGCGCATCGTCGCGTTCGTGCGGGGCGACCAGAGCGAGTGGTTCGGGCTCGGTGCCGGCCTCGGACTGGGGCGGGAACCAGAGCGGAACCGGCTTCCGGCTGAGTGGCTGCTCGACGTTGCGTTCGTACCACCACAGGCGCTTGCGCATCGCCGCGAGCACGGTCTCGACGTCCGCGGCAACGGCCGCCTCGCCGGAGTTTGGCGTGCCGGTGTGAACGGATCGGCGTTCGGCCCAGGCCGTCAGTGGCCACAGCGAGCCACCGGCCACCGCATCGGTCCCGACCCAGTCCAGGATCGCCTTCGCCAGCTCGATCAGCCAGGTGTCGTCGCCGAGTTCGGTGGCAAGCCAGACCGGCACCCGCGCCCGTTGCAACGCCCCGCGTTCGCCCCGGCGGCGACGGTAGCCGTCCACGGTGGCCCGGGGCATCCGCATGGTCAACCAGCCCTCGAGGTTGCCGATGGGCAGGTCGGCGTGGGTAAACAGGTCGTACAGCACCGCCTCGACATCGTCGTGCAGCCGCTCCAGGCAGTCATGCGCCAGGTACGGCAACCCGGCGGCGCACAGGTAGTGACCCCGCCTGCGTTCGACCGGCCGGGTCACCCGGTGGTACACCAGCGGGACGGCGATCTCCGCGGCGCCGGCCCACAGCTGCCGCCGGTCGGCCGCGGTGCTCTCACGGAACCGGCTGCGGAGAAGCCCTTCGCCCGCCAGCCGGCGAACCTCTGCCGCCTGGGCGGACGGCCT
>JBDSAN010000621.1:0-10236 GCA_039922115.1 Jatrophihabitantaceae bacterium | reverse complement strand
CCAGGGCGAGCACTGGCGCTCGATCTGGGACCAGCAGCCGACCCTGTCGATCGGAGCCCTGCTGGTTACCCCCGACCACGCGCTGTGGGTCGGTACCGGTGAGGCCAACACCAGCAGTGATTCCTACGCCGGTGTCGGTGTCTACCGCTCGACCAATCGGGGCGCGAGCTTCACCCGGGTCGGCGGTACCGAACTCGTCAACCGCACCAGCTTCCAGCTGCGCTATGACGGCGTCGGCAAGGTATACGCGGCCACCAACCAGGGCCTTTACCGGCACTCGGCCAACTCGGCCGGCGGTGCCTGGAACCTGGTGCTGAAGCCGGATCCGAACCCGACCGGCTCGCCGTACAACACCTCGTTCATCACCGACGTGGCCATCCGTCCCGGCACCCACGGCCAGTCCGTGCTGGCGGTGCTCGGTTGGCGTAATGGCACGTCCTACAACGGCTTCTACCTGTCCAACAGTGGCGGTGGCGCTGGCTCGTTCAGCGAGATCACTCCGAGCGGCGGCGCGATCGACGCGACCGATATCGGTCGCACCACGCTGGCCTATGCCGCCGACGGCAGCCGGTTGTACGCGATCGTGCAGTCACCGGCCAAGCTCCTGGCCGGCGGCGCTACCAACCTGCAGGGCATCTTCGTCTCGGCCTCGGGCGACCCGACCGGCCCGTACACCAAGATTGCCGATTCTGACTCGCTCGGCGCGTCCGGCTCGGCGTTGCAGAACATGCCTGGCTATCACGTCGGCGTGCAGGCTTGGTACAACCAGGCGCTAGTCATCGACCCGCACAATCCGATGAAGTTCTATGCCAGCCTGGAAGAGGTCTTCCAGTCCAGCGATGGCGGCGCGACCTTCAGCACTGCCAGCCCGTACTGGAACTACGGCCTGGACTGCGGTGCCAACCCGTGCCCGCCGGCGACCCACCCGGACCAGCACGCGCTGGCCTTGACCAGTGACTCGCAAGTGCTGATCGGTAACGACGGTGGCGTCTACAGCCGGCCCACCTCGGTGGTCGGCTACGGTCACTGGGCAGACCTGAACGACACCCTGCGCACCCTGCAGTACTACGACGCCGTGGCCGGCAAGTCCGGTTCGGGCTACGCCTACTGGGGCGGCCTGCAGGACAACGGCACCTCCGCGCTCTTCCCGAACAAGGCCAAGAACATCGAGCCGGCCGGTGGCGACGGCGGCATGGTGCTGGTGAATCCCGCCAACGGCAAGCAGGCCGTCGGTGAGTACACCAACCTGGCGATGTACTCGACCAGCGACGGTGGGCACACCTTCACCACCATCAGCCCGGAGTGCGGCTACTACGCCGACGACGCCGCCTGTGATCCGAACGCTCGGTTCATCGCGCCGTTCCAGGCTGACGTGCACGACACCAACCATTGGGTCTCGGCCGGCACCATGGTCTGGGACACCGTCAAGGGCTGGAACACCCAGTGCGCGACCACCTGTGACTGGGTGCCGGTGCACAGCTTCGGGCCCGGTCCGTCCGGTGCGGCCAGTGTGGGTACGGCGCTGGCCGTCAGCGGTGTCACCACCTACGCGGCCTGGGTGGACAGCAGTGGCAACCCCGGTCCGAACTTCGCCAGCGGAATCGACACCAACTACGGCGGTAGCTGGCATCGGATCAGCTCGCCGGTGCTGCCTAACCGCTACATCTCGGGCCTGACCGTCGACCCGGCAAACCCGGCTCACGTGTATGCCATCTTCAACGGCTACTCGCGGCGATGGATCCCGGGTGGCGGCCTGGGCACGGTGTTCGAGTCCACCGATGGTGGCTCCAGCTGGCGCAACATCAGCGGGAACCTGCCGGACGCGCCTGGTGATGGCCTTGCCATCGTGGGCGGCAAGCTGGTGCTCGGTACCGACATCGGCTTGTTCGTGGCAAGCAAGAACGCCCCGACCAAGTGGTCGCGGGTGACCGCGCTGCCCAACGTCGTGGTGAACAACGTGCGCAACCTGCCTGGCAGTTCGAACCAGGTGGTGGCCGGCACGCACGGCCGCGGGATCTGGCAGCTGACCATTAGCTGATTCAGGCGCCAATCGCAGTGTGACAATGCTGGCGGGTACCTCGGCGATAGTCGGGGCACCCGCCAGCGGCATGTTCGGCCAAGTGTGCATCGCTCCCGAACCCGCCTGCCCAGCGCCTGGACGAATCGTCCTTTTTACCGGACTGACCCGGCTATCGGGCTGTTCGAGGCACTGTCGGCTAAGAATCGAGGCCTAACCGCCGATGTCATCTCGGCAGGACGAGCCGAGGGGAGCTGACCGGCGTGAGGTGTGGCGTGCATCGGCAGTCGGCGCTGGTCAGGTGCTGAGGCGCCCGGCCCAGGACCGGTCCGCGGTGTACGAGCAGTTGCTGGCCGTGCACGCGGACGGCTGCTCGGAGGCCGCGCTGTCCCGGCTGGCCGTCGAGCTGATGCGGATGGGCGAGTTCGCTGCCGTCCAGGTCGTCCTAGGTGACGACCTGACCGGCCGGCGTGGCAAGGCCGGCAGCAGGAACGCGCTGCGCTCGCTCGCCAGCGCTCCGGGCGACCCGGCCGGTGACCCGGCCGGTGTCGCAACGCGCAGTTGGCTGGTGCATGACCCATCGGGCGCGCTGGTCGGCGAGCTGACCTGCCTGCTCGGACCGGGCGCGCTCGCGCCAGCCGGTGAGCAGCAGGGCCTGATCGAGCAGGTGTGCACCCAACTGGGCGTGGCGATCAGGCACCAGCAGCTGGATCAGCTAGCTCGTAACGGCAGGGAGTGGCTGGTCCAGGAGCAGGTCGATCGGCGGCTGGCCGAACGAGCCTTCGACCTGATGTTCGACGAATCGCCGATCGGGATGGCCACCCTCAGCCTCGCTTCGGAGACGCCCGGCCTGGTGATCGCCGTCAACGAGGCGCTGTGCCAGCTGCTCGGACGGACCGCGGCCGAACTGCTCGATCACGTGTTCATGGTGCTGATCCATCCAGACGACCGGGCGGCCAGCAACTCCGCGATGCGCCGGGCGATGGCCGGCCGGCGGACGCCGGTTCACACCCAACCCAGGCTGCTCGATGCCGAGGGTGCCCTGGTGCCGGTGCAGCTCACCGCCTGCCCGCTGTTCGACGATGAGGACCGAGCGCGTTACGCGCTGCTGCAGGTGCAGGATCTGCGGCCGCAACTGTCGGCCATCGAGCAGTCGCCGCAGCGTGATCCGCTGGTCGGCCTGCTGTCCGGTGCCGACCTGGATCGGGCGATCCGGCAGTGCATCGATCGGGTGCGCAGGTTGAACACTGCTGGGGTGGCGCTGGTCTGCGACCTGGACGAGTTGCTCGCAGCGACCGGTCGGGCAACCGCGGAGGTCCTGCGCCAATCGGTGGCCGGCGTGCTCAGGCAGTCGTTGCGTGGTGAGGATCTGATCGGGCGGATATCGCAGAACCGCTTCGTGGTGCTGGCCGACGAGGTGCCGGCCGAGCACGCCGAGACTGTCGGCCGGCGGATTACCGATGCGCTGCAGGAGCGGGGGATGGCGGTGCAGATTGGAATCGCGCTGCTGACCGCCGACGTACCTGACGGCAGAGTGCTGGTCAAGCGAGCGACCTCGGCAATGTTCGGCGCGCGCACCGCCGGGCTGCCTTACCAGCTCTACACGCTCAACGACGGGGTGCTCTATTCGAGTACCGAAACTGAGCAGGTGCCCAGGCAGGTCCTGTATGCGAAACCTGGTTGGCGGGAGGCCTGATCGCCTCGCTCGAGGAATTCTGCCTGCATTAGCTGGACAATCCGACCTTGACAAGATTGGTCTAGTCCTATTTCATGGGACGCACGGGGGACCGGATTGCCTGGTTCGAGCGTTGCGTCCGACTGGCAGCGCTGGACCGGCAAGTGTCTCGTTGCGCTGCCTGAGCCAGCGCTGAACGGAGTTCTCGTGCGTACCATCAGGCACCTGCTCGGCTGCGCGGTAGTACTGGCGGCCGTGGCGACAGCTTCGGCATTGATCGCGGCCGACCCGGCAGCGGCGGTTACCAACCTGATCGGCAATGCCGGTTTCGAGTCGGCGAACCTGTCCGGCTGGACCTGCTCGGCTGCCGATACGGTGGTCAGCGGGCATTCCCATTCAGGCAGTTTTGCCTTGCAGGGCAACGCGAACAACAGCGATACCGCGCAGTGCAGTGCGCAGGCCACGGTCGCGCCGAATACTGGTTACACGCTGTCGGCCTATGTCAACGGCGCCTATGTCTACCTGGGGGTCAGCGGCACCGGCACCGCTGATACCAGCACTTGGACGCCAGGTACCGGCGGCAGTTACGCGCCGCTGTCGGTGCATTTCACCACCGGCGCGGCCACCCACTCGGTCACCGTCTACCTGCACGGCTGGTACGGCCAGGGCAGCTTCTACGCAGATGACGTCAACCTGCCCGACGATGGTTCGGTCGGTGGCCCGCCGCCGACCAGCACCCCGCCAACGCCGACGCCTACCCCCACGCCTACCCCCACGCCAACTCCGACCCAGACCCAGCCGTCCGGCGGTGGCCTGCCGACCCACCTGATCACCGGCTATTGGCAGGATTTCACAGGCAACGGAGCGACCGCGCTCCGGTTGGCCGACGTGCCCAGCAGCTACAACCTCATCGCGGTCGCGTTCGGCAACGCCACCGCCAACCCGGGTGAGGTGAGCTTCAGCCTGGACCCGCAACTGTCCGCTGCCCTCGGCGGTTACAGCGATAGCCAGTTCAAGGCCGATATCGCGACGCTGCACGGTCAGGGACGCAAGGTGATCCTGTCGGTGGGTGGGCAGAACGGTGCGATCAGCGTCAGCGATGCAACCTCGGCCAGCACCTTCGCCAACAGCGTGTACGCGATCATGACCAGCTACGGCTTCGATGGCGTGGACATCGACCTGGAGAACGGCGTCAACTCGACGTTCATGGCCCAGGCGCTGAACTCGTTGGCAGCCAGAGCCGGGCCGAACCTGGTCATCACGCTGGCCCCGCAAACCATCGATATGCAGTCCACCGGCACCGAATATTTCAAGCTGGCCTTGGCGATCAGGAGCATCCTGAGCATCGTCAACATGCAGTTCTACAACTCCGGCACCATGCTCGGCTGCGACGGCAATGTCTATGCCCAGGGCACGGTCAACTTTCTGACCGCGCTGGCCTGCATCGAGTTGCAGGGCGGCTTGGCGCCCAGTCAGGTCGGGCTCGGGCTGCCGGCCAACGCCAGCGGCGCGGGCGGCGGTGCGGTCGCTCCGAGCGTGGTCAACAACGCCCTCGATTGCCTGGCCACCGGCGCCAGCTGCGGTTCCTTCCACCCGCCGGCGCGGTGGAGCATCCGCGGTGCGATGGACTGGGACATCAACTGGGATGCCAACGCCGGCTACAACTTCGCCAACACCGTCGGCGGACATCTCGGGTCGCTGCCGTAGGCCCGTCCCGGCCTAGGCTCGCCAGCGCGGGGACCGAGCACTGCCGCGCATCTGGGACACTGGATTCAACAGCGACTCAGACGGCGAACCCGATAGCGGCAAGGACACTCGTGGCTCAGTACATCTATTCCATGTATAAGGTGCGCAAGGCGCACGGCGACAAGGTAATTCTCGACGATGTGACGCTGGCGTTCCTGCCCGGCGCCAAGATCGGCGTGGTCGGTCCGAACGGCGCCGGCAAGTCGACCGTGCTCAAGATCATGGCCGGCCTGGACAACGCCTCCAACGGTGACGCGCTGCTGGCGCCGGGTGCCTCGGTCGGGCTGCTGCAGCAGGAACCGCCGCTGGACGAGGCCAAGACCGTCCGCGAGAACGTCGAGGACGCGGTAGCTGAGATGCGCGGGCACCTGGCCCGGTTCGAGGAGGTGTCGGCCGCGATGGGCGAGCCGGACGCCGACTTCGATGCGCTGCTGTCCGAGCAGGGCGAGCTGATGGAAAAGATCGAGCACGGTGAGGGCTGGGAACTCGACAGCCGGATCGAGCAGGCGATGGACGCGCTGCGCTGCCCACCCGGCGATGAGCCGGTGACTCACCTGTCCGGTGGCGAGCGACGCCGGGTGGCGCTGTGCAAGCTGCTGCTCGAGCAGCCCGACCTGCTGCTGCTGGACGAGCCGACCAACCACCTGGACGCCGAGAGCGTGCAGTGGCTGGAGCAGCACCTGGCCAAGTACCCGGGCACGATCCTGGCGGTCACTCACGACCGGTACTTCCTGGACAACGTGGCCGAGTGGATCCTGGAACTGGACCGGGGCCGGGCGCACCCGTACGAGGGCAACTACTCCACCTACCTGGAGAAGAAGTCCGAGCGGCTCAAGATCGAGGGCAAGAAGGACCAGAAGCTGCAGCGGCGGCTGACCGAGGAACTCGAATGGGTCCGGCAGAACGCCAAGGGCCGGCAGGCCAAGTCCAAGGCTCGACTTCAGCGTTATGAAGAGATGGCCGTCGAGGCCGAGAAGACCCGCAAGCTCGACTTCGAAGAGATCCAGATCCCGCCCGGCCCGCGACTGGGCAACGTGGTGGTCGAGACCAAGAACCTGGACAAGGGCTTCGACGGCCGGGTGCTGGTCAAGGACCTGTCGTTCTCGCTGCCGCGCGGTGGCATCGTCGGCGTGATCGGGCCGAACGGGGTGGGTAAGACCACGCTGTTCAAGACCATCACCGGCTTCGAGCAGCCCGACTCCGGCGAGGTCCGGGTCGGCGAGACGGTGAAGATCAGCTATGTCGACCAGAACCGTGGTGGCATCGATCCGGCCAAGAACGTCTGGCAGGTTGTTTCCGACGGCCTGGACTACATCAAGGTCGGCCAGGTCGAGATGCCGTCCCGGGCCTACGTTTCGGCTTTCGGGTTCAAGGGCCCGGACCAGCAGAAGCGGGCCGGGGTGCTGTCCGGTGGCGAGCGCAACCGGCTGAACCTCGCGCTGACCTTGAAGGAGGGCGGCAACCTGCTGCTGCTCGATGAGCCGACCAACGACCTGGACGTCGAAACCCTCGGCTCGCTGGAGAATGCGCTGCTGGAATTTCCTGGTTGCGCAGTCGTGATCAGCCACGATCGGTGGTTCCTGGACCGGATCGCGACCCATATCCTGGCCTGGGAAGGCACCGACGCCAACCCGGCACAGTGGTACTGGT
This sequence comes from Jatrophihabitantaceae bacterium, assembly GCA_039922115.1. Lineage (GTDB taxonomy): Bacteria > Actinomycetota > Actinomycetes > Mycobacteriales > Jatrophihabitantaceae > Jatrophihabitans_A. The sequence continues at coordinate 3,148 of JBDSAN010000621.1, read as the reverse complement.
TCGAGGGCAACTTCGACTCCTATGAGAAGAACAAGGTTGAGCGGCTCGGCGCGGACGCGGCCCGGCCGCACGCGGTGACCTACCGCAAGCTCACCCGCGACTAGCGAGGTGCGCCGATAGCTGGACGTCAGGAGGCCCGTTGCCGCGTTTCATCGCTAGGTGCGCCATGCGCTGGTCGGACATGGATGCCTACGGCCATGTCAACAACACCGCCTACCTGGCGTACCTGGAACAGGCTCGGGTGTCGATGTTCTTCGACCGCTACGATTCGAGCTTCGCCGGCGGGACGGTGGTCGCGCACCACGAGATCACCTACCTGCGCCCGGTGGTGTATCACCCGGAGCCGCTGCGGTTGGAGTTGTGGATCGAACGGGTTCGGGCGGCTGATTTCATCGTCCGCTACGACGTCTTCGATGGTGAGACGCTGGCGGCCAAGGCTGCCACCCGGCTGGTCACCTTCGACTTCACCACCGACCGGCCGCGCCGGTTGACCGCTGAGGAAAAGGCAATCCTGCTCGGGTACTTGGATGAGCCGGACCAGCCGGCCGAGGGTGGTTCAGGTGCTGGCTGATCGGGACGCGCTGCGCGACTTCGGACCGCTGGCCGAGCGGGCGGTGTCGGTCGACGCCGAGTCGATGATCCGGTTCCGGGCGAGCGAAGCTCGGGCTGGCGCTGCCGGCGTCGGTGGCTTCGTCCGGTTGCCCTATGAGGTGCTGGCCGGTCGGACCCTGGCTGGCGTGCTGGTGGCCGGTGAGCTGTCGGATCTGACGGTGCTTGCAAGGGAGTTTCTGCGCTGGCTGGACTCCGCTGACGAGCAGGCGCCGGCGCGCAAGGATGCGCACTGGCTGACACCGTTACCGCCGAGGGTGGGCTGGCAGCGGGTCGAGGTGGTGCCGGACTCGGCGATCCGTGGGGTGGTCCGGGCTGGGGCATTGCTGGCCCGCGATACCAGCAGCCGATCGGGTCAGCAGGCGTTGCTGGATGCGATCGTGCTGACGGTGCAGTCCGATGACCAGCAGATCGAGGTGCCGCTAGGCCCGCTGAGCGCGCTGACCCGGATGGGGTTCCTGCCACGCGACAGCCAGGCCGCGGTCGATACCGCACCGGGCTGGATCCGGGTCGCTGCCCCGCTCGGGTCCACTTTCATCAGTACCGGTAAGGGTCAACTCGACCTGCTCGGCTTCTGATCGAGCTGACCTTGACACGATTTCTCCACATTGACTGCCTAACTATGCAAGGGTGACGGTCGGGTACGTAATTCGGGCGCAATGGGCTGGGTGTACCTGCAGGTCCTGCGCGAGTTGGCCCACCACTGCGGGCACGCCGACATCCTGCGTGAACAGGTACTTGCCGACTGAGCTCAGCGACCAGGCCGGGCTGCCGTGGCAGCGAACCCGATCAGCCGCCTCGACAGTCAGCCCCATGCAGCGACCGCACCGCGGGTGCCCCGGCCGGGGGGTAACCGGGCGAGCAGGCAGGAGTCCCCGGCACGCACACCAACGGACATCACCGACCCGGACTCCAAACCGGCGCCCACCACCGCAGGCAGGCCGAATTGCCTTACAACAACAGCTCGAACCGCGTTCGCATCGCCGCGCTGCTGCGCAGTCAAGCCGGCGAGCAGCGCGCTCAGCCGAGCGGCACCGCGCGAGGACAGGTCCGGAGCGGGTGGCGGAGCGGCCAGCACCAGCGCTGCGCCGGCCGGGCAATGCCCGAGCCGGTGCGGTTGATAATCCTCGATCCGATGCTGGAATCCATAGCTATAGCAGCGGATACTGGTTTCGTCCTGACCGAAGCCGGTATGCGGGATGGTCACGGTTATGCGCAGGACGACCGAGCCCTGCCAGGTCGTCCCGGTGGCTGACATCGCTTCAATGGTGGTGTCGCCGACCCGTCCGGCCACCTGATAGGCAGCCCACTCGGCTGGAATCGGATCGATGCTGCGCAGCATCACGGTGCCGGCGACCTCGGCATGCTGGTTGGCCTGTCGAGCCGAGTTCGACACGCTCACCGAGCAACCGGCCAGCAGCCCGCAGCACAGCAATGCGGCTAGAACCACTTGGCGTAGCAATGACATTGGCCCAGTCAATCAGGCCGCCGGGACGAGCTCGTGAGCACCGCTATTCGGCCATGGTGACGGGTACGCCGTGATCGTCGACCGTCCCGAGCAGTATCGGCGCGGGATCGGCCAGCAGGCCCGGAACCACCAGCTGCACGGTCAGCTCAGCCGGCCGATGCCCGCGACCTGCGCGAGCGTCGGCTGCCGACACCGGACTTTCCATCGCGACATGGGCAATCGGCAGCCGCTGGCCGGCCTCAGCAATGGCCGACGCGACCGCCTCGATCTCGGCCAGCGGCCAGTACTGCCGGGTCACTGAGTGCCAGATAATCGTCAACACCTCGTCCGGACAAGGCGAATCGAGCTGCTCGACCAGCCAGGACGAGGCCAGCGCGGCCTCGACCGTCACCGGATGTTCAGCGGCGACCGTGAGCGCCGCCCGTAGCCGGTCATGCCGGTGCAGGTCATGCGGCCAGACGAACGAGGTGAGCCGCAACCGGCCGTCCGGCGAGGCAGCCTCGACCGGTGCCAGGTCGCAGCCGCGCCGCGCGACCACCCGGTAATCGACCGGCTGCACCGCGCCGAGCACCGCGTTGTCGAACCGGAGTGCTGAGCCCGCCGGTCCGCTGGACCAGCCCTGTCCACCGATCCGGAATCGATCGACCAGCAGGTTCAATCCGGCGCTGGCCCCGACCTCGAGCAACCTGACCTGAGCCAGTCCGGATCGCCGAACGGCGTCGAAGATTCCCACCAGCAGCGGCACCGAGCGGCCGGGCTCGTTGGTCTGCGGAGCCAGGTCGAGGGCCGCGCGCAGTTCGGCGACATGCGCGCGCAGCACCGCTTCGAACTCCGGCCAGGCGCCATCCGGGGCAGCGCTGCCGCCCAGGTTCGGGTAGTACTTGGCCAGTTCCGGCGCTCGCTGATCGAGCACCAACCGCTGCAGCGCACCCAGTAGCCGCAGCTGCACGATCGCAGAGGACGGTGCCTGCAGCCAGTCCCGGCAGATCTCGGTGACCACGCCACCCTGGTCGAGGTCGTCGGCCATGGCCAGGATCAGCACTCGGTACAGCCCCGGCGGCATCAGCTCGC
>JBDSAN010000620.1:0-3131 GCA_039922115.1 Jatrophihabitantaceae bacterium | reverse complement strand
GGTCTGGGACGGGTTGTGAAGGGGTTGGTGCGGAGACGATCAGGCGGGTACAGCGACGGTTTCCAGCAACTCGGTGGTCGGCTGCATCGCAAGCAGGTCATCGACGATCTCACCGGCCCGCACCGCGAGCACGCTGATCAGCGAGTCAGAGATGCCATGGCTGTCCTCGTTGGTGCCCTGCAGGTAGCAGCCGGCCAGCACCGTGGGTGGCATCAGCACCCGGTAGGCACGGCTCACCGAGAACTGGTCCACCCCGACTACGTCGGCGATCTTGCGCACCAGCGACGGCATGCCGCGCTCGAAACCGGTACCGAGCATGACCAGATCGCAGCGCAGTTCGCTCACCTGCCCGGTCAGCCGCTCGTTGACCCGCAGCACGACCTCGTCACCGTCCATGCTGGCACCCACCACGTCGACCGCGGTCACCATCTTCAGCCGCTGCTGGCCGGTCAACCGCTCCAGATACATCTGCCGGTAGATCGTGTTGAGCAGGTCCGGTGAGACGCCGGCGTAGTTCGTCCGGCGCATCTCGGTCAGGATCCGCTGCCGCGCTTCGGGCATGGCGGCGTAGAACGCGTCGGTGAACGAAGGGAAGTACAGCTGGTTGGTGAACTTGCTGGTCTGGTAGTAGTCCAGCCCGACCGTGCGCATCACCATCGAGCAACTGGCCGCAGGCATCCGCTGGTGGGTCTCCCACAGCATCTCAGCGGCGCTCTGGGCCGCGCCGATCACCACGATTCGGCGCGGCTCGGCTGGGTCGAGCTTGGCGACCCGGAACGAGTATTCCGTGCTGTGGATGACCTTTTCTCTCGGCAGCGGGCTGAACACCTCGGGAATGTGCGGGTCCCGGCCGGCGCCGACGACCAGGTTGCGAGCCGCGATCGCCGAGCCGTCACTCAGCCGGACCAGCCAGCTGGTGATCAGGCCCTGCGATGAGCGGATCGCCTCGACGCTGTCGAGGCGGCGTCCGTACTGCACCTGCACCGTGTTCAGCGAGCGGGCCACCCAGCCCAGGTAGCTGGAAACCTCGAGCCGCAGCGGCAGGAAGCTGGACATGTTGATGAAGTCGTGCAACCGGCCGGTCTCGTGCAGGTAGTTAACGAACGAGAAGCTGCTGCGCGGGTTGCGCATGGTGACCAGGTCCTTGAGGAAGGACACCTGGCTCTGGGTCCAGGGCAGCATCATCCCGCGTTGCCAGACGATGTCTTCGTGCTGCTCGATGACTACCGTGTTCTTTGCGAATTCATCCGGCGCAAGTTCTTCGACAGCAATGGCCAGGGCAAGGTTGGACGGCCCAGCTCCGATTGCGAGCAACTCGACCTCTTGAAGCTCCAATGGGTCAACACCTCTCGCTAGCGTCGGCAGGCATTCGCCGCGAAGTATTTGCGCATGCAAATACTCAATTAGTAGTGCCGGAAACCCCGCGCTGGCGCAGCCTCGCGTGCTTCACTCGCGGGTTTGTGTGCAAGCGACAATACACCGGCCGTTCGCGTCGTCAATAGCCCAAACCAGACTCTCGCGAACTGTTCATAACCGCCTCGAATCCGAGGTTAATTTCTTACCCGAATAAGCCGGCGGCCCGTGATTAATTTCCGATAGATTGGTTATGTCCGAGTTTGTCACCCTTGCGCCGATGCCGTCGCTACTATTTCAGGTTCATTTCGGCGAGGCCGATCACGTTGGGTAATCGTCATGACGGCGAACGTCGTTACGGTTTTAATGCGGCGCATTCCCAAGGCCTGCCCTGACGTGAAAGTGTGCAATCGTCAATCTGCAGAAGGGACCACAAGTGACTGCCGCCAGCGCCCGAGATCAGGCCAAGCAGGCGCGCGAACAGGACCGGTTACTGGTCATCAGTACCGGTGATCGGCACTATCGCGAGTACCTGCTTGCCTCGATCGCCGACCACTACCGGGTACATCTCATCCTCGGTGCCGAGCCCACCTGGGAACATGCCTACATCGACGGTTGGACAGTGCTGGATTTCACCGACACCATCGGGGCCGAGCCGATGATCGCGGCCGCTAAGGAGCTCGCCGCCCGCGAGCAGGTGGCCGGCGTGCTGAGCTGGGACGAGGCCCGGATCCTGCAGAGCGCGAAGGTGGCCCAGTCGCTCGGGTTGCCCGGCGGCGACCCGGACATGGTGCTGCGCTGCCGCGACAAGCACCTGACCCGGCAGGCGCTGCTCGCCGCAGGGGTGCCGCAGCCGCGATCGGTACTGGTCGAGTCGGCCGCCGAAGCGCTCGCGGTCGCTGCCGAGATCGGCTACCCTGTGGTGCTCAAGCCCCGGGCGCTGGCTGCCAGCCTCGGCGTGGTGCGGGTGGACGATCCGGACCAGCTTGCCGCCCAGTTCGGCTTCGCCCGCGACACCACCGTGCCCGGCGCCTGGAATTACGACGCCGTCCTGGTCGAGGCCTTTCTGACCGGACCGGAGATCAGCCTGGACGCAGCGGTGCATCGCGGTCATGTGACCGAGCTGTTCCTGGCCCGCAAGCAGGTGGACTACCCGCCGTATTTCGAGGAGGTCGGGCACCAGGTCTCGGCCAGTGACCCGCTGCTGCACGATCCGCAGCTGCTGCAGATCGTGCAGGCCACTCACGACGCGCTGGCCTTCACCGACGGCATGACCCACACCGAGCTGAAGCTCACCCCGACCGGGCCCCAGGTGGTCGAGGTCAACGCCCGGCTCGGCGGCGACCTGATCCCCTACCTCGGCCAGCAGGCGACCGGCATCGAACCTGGCCGGATCGCCGCGGACATCGCCTGTGGCCGGCCGCCGCGGGTGCGCGCGAGCCGGAGCCGGACCGGTGCGGTGCGGTTCTTCTATGTGCCCGCGCCAGAAACTACGGTCGGTTCGGCCTGCTTCGCCCCGGTCGAGCAGCTGCCGCCAGCGCTTGACCGGGCGGTGGTGCTGGCTGCGGTCGGCAGCGTCCTCTCGCCGCCACCGGCTGGCACCACGTTCGGCCGGCTGGCCTTCGCTACCGCGGTAGCCGAGTCAGCTGCCGACTGCCAACAGGCGCTGGATGCCGCCGAGGCCAGCCTGCGACTGGACAGCCCCGTCATCGGCTGAGACTCGATCGGTTGAAGCCCGATAGGTCTAGGGCGTGCGACGGTCCGGGTCGGTGAGCGAC
>JBDSAN010000619.1:0-6822 GCA_039922115.1 Jatrophihabitantaceae bacterium | reverse complement strand
CGGCCGGTGAACGGTCCGGGCTGGCCCTCAGCGCTTTCTGGATGGCACGGGATTGGCCGACCTTGCCGCGCACGTCGACCAGGCCGGGTCGTGGGCCGCGCATCCGGCCACGCCGCGCGGCCTGCTGAGCGTTTTCTGCCTGGGTGCCGACGTGCAGGTGACCTTCGGCTACTCGCACGCACAACCGCACGTCGCAGTCGTGCAGCAGCGTCACGCCGGCCACCAGCGGTCCGACCGCCAGCGTCGCGGCCACCTGGTGCGGGGTGACGGTCCGTTGCCGACCGTCTGGCCATTGCACGCTGAACCTGCCGTAACCGTCCGATCCGATCGCGCCAACCCAGATAGCGCAGCTGTCGGTGAGCGTGATCAGAGCTGCGTACCGCGCCCGGTCGGCTTGGGACAACCGCAGCGGCACACCGTGCGATTTCGACACCGCTGTGGACTCCTGGCTAGCCGGCTACCGCGACAGGTCGGCCCTCAGCGGCCGGCTGCGCGACATGCTCGTCGGCCGGTGATTGGCCGGCGGTGGCGGTTGGCTGCTGCTTCTTGCTCTGGCCGCTGAGCATCCGCCGTACGTCGGCCGCTGCCAGGCCGGTCAGCGTGGCGATGTTGGCCACCGGCTCGCCTTCCGCCCGCAGTTGCTCTAGGGCACTCACCAGCTGCTCGTCCGCGCGGGCCAGCGCGTCTTGCGCGGCATCACGCGCATCCAGCGCCGCGTAGGCGGCGGTGGTCGCATCCTCGACCCGCTTGTCCCGCGCGACCCTATCGGCCTTCAACCGTGCTTGCGCTGCGCGCGCTCTGGCTCGCGCACCTTGGCTCGCGTTCGCAGTGCTGCTCATCTTGCGACCTCCCAATGTCCGGTCATACCTGGAGCGCACCGTAGCCAGCCGGCACGACGGTTACGCGCCGCCGGCCGGCCATTGCCAGCGAACTCTCAGCCACGCTGGCCCGGCCCTCGGCGGAGCGGTGGGCGCCGCGCGGGGCTTGGCGCGCCCGTCGCACCCAGCGCTTAACCACTCTCGCTGCCCCTCACGCAGCCTGCAACCGCCCACCCACTCCCGAGCCCTCACACGCCAGCCCCCGCTGACGCAGCCCCTCCGCCCGAAAGCCGACCGGATCACAGAAATCCGCTCCCAAAATCAGCACACACCCGCTGCATTCCGGTAACGAAACGGTAACGGTTTCGAGGGTGGGTTTTTAGTTAGGTCCCGCGGGCCTGTCGGCTGGGGCTTGTGGGTACGTCCATGCACAAGATCACCGCCGGGGACGGGTATACCTACCTGACCCGGCAGGTCGCCGCGATGGACTCCACCGAGCGGGGCTATGACTCGCTCAATGACTACTACTCGGCCAAGGGCGAGACGCCTGGCCGGTGGTGGGGTAAAGGCCTGCAAGCATTGGACGTGGCCGCCGGATCGGCTGTGACCGAGGCGCAGATGAAAGCCCTATTCGGTGAAGGCCGACACCCGAACGCTGACGCGATCGAGGCCACGCTGATCAGCGAAGGCATGAGCGAACGGGCGGCCTTGTCGATGACCCGGCTCGGCTCGCCGTACCGGATCTTCGAGGGCACCAGCGAATGGCGGCGCCGGCTGGCGATCGGCTACGCCGACTACAACGCCGAGCACCAAGCGGCCAAGGATGCCCCTATCCCGGCGCAGGATCGGGCACGGATCCGGACCGAGATCGCGGCCTGGTACTTCGGTGACACCTACGGTCGAGACCCGATCGACGAGCGGGAACTGAACGGCTTCATCGCCCAACAGTCACGCCCGAGCACCACCGCGGTAGCCGGCTTCGACCTCACCTTCTCCCCCGTCAAAAGCGTCTCGACCCTCTGGGCCACCGCACCAGCACCGATCCGCGAGGAGCTGGCCGCCGCGCACGCCGCCGCCGTCGATCACGCTTTGACCTGGGTGCAGAACAACATCGCCTACACCCGGCTCGGCGATGGCGGACCGGCCCAGGTGGACACCACCGGACTGATGGTGGCCCGTTTCGATCACCGCGACTCACGCAACGGCGACCCGCAGCTGCACACCCACTGCGCGGTGTCCAGCAAGGTCCAACTCCGCAACGCCTCCGACCCGATCGACGGGTGGCGGGCACTCGATGGCCGGCTGGTCTATGAGCTCAAGGTCTCGGCCGGTGAGGAGTACAACACCGCGTTGGAGCAGCAGATCGTCGATCGGCTCGGTGGCGAGTTCGTCGAGCACGCCTCCCATTCCGGCCGACGCGGTATCCGCGACCTCGCCGGCGTCGACCATCAGCTCAACACCGAATTCTCCAGTCGCCGCGCCGAAATCGTCGCGGCAACCGCGCTGCTGGCTGAGAAGTTTGTGGCCGAACACCACCGTCAACCGACGCCGCTGGAACTGATCGATCTGGCCCAGCAGGCGAACCTGGAAACGCGCCAGGCCAAACACGATCCCCAATCAGCGGCCGATCAGCACGCCCTGTGGGCCTGGCGCGCGGGTCAGGTCCTGAACCTTCCGGCCGAGCAGGTCGGCGAGCATCTGGTCGCCGCGGCTGGGCTGTCCCTGACCCCCGCACCGGCGCCCTCTGTCGAGGTCACCGACGGCCTGGTCGACCAGCTCACCGAACGCACCATGACAGCTGTCGCGGGCACCCGCTCGGTGTGGAAACGCCACCATGTCTATGCCGAAGCGCACCGCCAGGCCCGGCCGCTGCAGCTGGATCAGCTGGCTCGCGGCCAGCTCATCAGCACCGTCACCGACCGGGCCTTAGACCGCGGCTCGGTGCCGATCGGCGCACCGATCGAGGACCCGCGTGGCGTGCCGGCGCCGCTGCTGCGCGCCAGCGACCGCCAGTCGGTATTCACCCGAATCGGTGGCCAGCTCTACACCAGCCAAGCACTATTGGACGCGATCGAACGGATCATCACCGCCGCCGGCCAGCACACCGACCACCAGGTGAACGAGCAGCACGTCAGCCTGGCGATGCTGGAATGGCAGGCCAACAACGCCGGCCGGCAACTCAACACCGGACAGCAACGCCTCATCACCGAGGTGGCCACCTCCACCCGGCAAGTGCAGCTCGTGCGTGCCCCGGCCGGCACCGGCAAGACCACCGCCATGGGCGTACTGGCCGCCGCGATCACCAACGCCGGCGGCAACATCGTCGCTCTCTCCCCGCAAGCCTCAGCCGCCCAGCAGCTTTCCCGATCTCTGGGCGGAGCCCAGACCGACACCGTCGACAAGTTCGTCTACGAGCTACGCCACCGCCACCCCCTCGACCGTGCCCCGTGGGTGCGAGCCGTCAACGACAAGACGCTGCTGGTCATCGACGAAGCCGGCCTGGCCTCCACCTCGCTGCTGGACGAGACCATCGCCTACGTCACCGACCGCGGCGGCCGGGTCCTGCTGGTCGGTGACGACCGGCAACTCGCCCCGACCGGCGCCGGCGGTGTGCTGCGCGACCTCGACGCCGCCTACGGCTCGCTCACCCTCGATGAAGTCATGCGCTTCACCGACAAGACCGAAGGCGCGGCATCACTGGCCCTGCGCGCCGGCAACCCCAGCGCCCTGGGCTACTACCTCGACCACCACCGCATCCACGCCACCACCCGCCTCACCGCGGTCGAGCAGGTCTACACCCGCGCCCAGGCCGAGCTGGCCACCGGCGCCGACGTGCTCACCATCGCCCCCAGCCTGGAGCTGGTCGCCGAGCTCAACACACGCTTCCGCGCCGCCCGGCTAGAAGCCGCCGGCGGCCCGGTCGGGCCAGAAGCCACCGTCTCCGGCGGTGAAACCGTCTCAGCCGGCGACACGATCATCACCAAACGCAACGACCGCCGGCTGCCACTGGGCCTGTCCAACTACGTCAAGAACAACGACCGATTCACCGTCCTGCAAGTGCACCGCGACGGAGCGCTGGTCGTGCGATCAGTCCACAACCGCAGCACCGTCCGACTGCCGGCCGACTACGTCGCACGACACGTCCGGCTCGGCTACGCCGCCACCCTGCGCTCCGAACAAGGCGACACCGTCGGCGGCCAACCCAGCCAGACAGGACCCCGGGCCGGCATCACCCACACCCTGCTCGATGACACCTGCGGACGCGCCGAGCTGTACCTGGGCATGACACGTGGCACCAGCGAGAACCACGCCTGGATCCTGACCGCCGGCGACGGCGACCCGCACAACGTCATCCGCCCCGACATCCTCGCCCCCGCTACCGCCGTCGAGGCGATGCACGCGATGCTGGCCCGCGACACCACCGCCCGCTCGGCACGCTCTGAACACCTCGATGCCACCGACCCGGCCCGGCTGCTCACCCACGCCGCCGCGTCCTACCGCCACGCCGTCAACGTCGCCGCCGAGCACCTCACCGGCCCCGACCAGCTCGCCGCGCTCAGCACCGCTGCCGAGCAGGCCGTGCCTGGGGTCACCACAGCCGCAGCCTGGGATGCGCTACGAGCCCACTTGGCCATGCTCGCCCTCACCGGCAACGACCCGATCCGCCAACTCAGCACGGCCGCCGGATCGCGCACCCTGGAAGGCGCCACCGACATCGCCGCAGTGCTGGACTGGCGACTTGACCCCACCGGCAACCACTCCCAACCCCCAGGGCCGCTGCCCTGGCTCCCGCAGCTGCCTGAACAGCTCGCCACCGACCCAACGTTCGGCGACTACCTCACCCGCTGCGCCGCCACCGTCACCCACCTCGCCGACCACGTTGCGGCCGCCGCCCGGGCCTGGACGACCGAACAAGCACCCGCCTGGGCCACCCCGTACCTCAGCGCACCCGACCTGGTCGCGCAGCTCGCCACCTGGCGGGCAGCCACCAGCGCCGACCCAGCCGACCTCCGCCCCGCCGGCCAACCCCAAACCAGACTCGCCATGCGCGGACATCGACACCGCCTGATCACCCACGCCCTCACCATCAGCGGCATCGCCCACAGCGACGCCGCGCACCGCTGGCACGACCTGATCACCGCGCTGGACCCCCGCATCCCCGACGACGAGACCTGGCCGATCCTCGCCGGCCGGCTCAACACCGCCGACACCCTCGGCATCGACGTGCCCGGCCTGCTCCGCGACGCCGCCCAAGCCGGCCCGCTACCGGTCGAAGCACCAGCAGATGCCCTGTGGTGGCGCCTGGCCGCGGTGCTGTCACCGACCGGCACCGATCAGCACGCCGGCAGCAGCCACGCCCGACCACCCTGGACCAGCCACCTGCACACGATCCTGGGCCCCTCGGTCACCGACCGGATCACCCGCGACCGGCTCTGGCCGGCCGTCGTGTCCAGCCTCGACCACGCTGCCCGCACCGGTCATGACCCCGACCGGCTCGCCCTCGCCGCCGCCGGCATGCTCGCCGGCCATCTCAGCGACCTCAAACCCGCCGAGCTGGCCACCGGCCTGCTATGGCACCTCAACCTGCTGACCCGTAACCCCGAGCCCGACCACGACGAAGCGCTGCCGCCAGATCCCGCGTCAGCCGACCTCACCCCACCCGCCGACGCGCATCCCGTCCTGGCCGAACTGGCCGCCCGCGACACCCCGCTCCAACTCCCCCTCGACTTCACCTTCGACACCGGCCCCTCCCGCACCGCCCCACCGGCAACCCCGGCGCCCAAGACCGCCGACCCGACCCAGCTGCGCGCCCTGGCCGCCGCGCACGAGTTCTACCAATCACGCGCAGCCGATTCCTGGGTACCCGGCTACCTGACCGGCCGCGGCCTAGCCGGCCTGCAGGCCGGCTACGCCCCCGCCGGCTGGACCAACCTCGTCGACCACCTGCGCCGCCTCGACATCGCAGACCAGGCGATGCTTGACTCCGGGCTGGCCAAGATCTCCAGCCGCAACAGCCTCATCGACACCTTCCGCGACCGGCTCATGCTGCCGATCTACCACCCCGCCGGACACATCGTCACCTTCAGCGGCCGCGCCCACCCCGACCGGATCGACGACCGCAACCCGCGATACCTCAACGGCCCCACCACCGACCTCTACCGCAAGGGTGAACTTCCCCATGGGCTCGACCCGAACACGATCGCCGCACTGCAAGCCGGCGCCGACCTGGTCATCGTCGAAGGCCCACTCGACGCAGCCGCCATCAACCACACCGCCAGCCGCCACGGCCTGCACCTGGTCGCCGTCTACTCCGGCGGCACCGCCCTCAGCCGCGAGCACCTGGCCACCCTCGACGCGATCGCCCCTCTGGCTGCCCGCACGGTCATAGCCGGCTACGACAACGACTCCGCCGGACAGGCCGCGGCACTGAAGATGTATCGCCTGCTCGACACCCACTACCCCGAGGTCACCGCCGCCATGCTCGACCTACCCGCCGGCGCTGACCCGGCGCAACTCCTGCAGACCCACGGCGACCAGCACCTCGCCGATGCTCTGGCCGCGACCCGGCCGTTGCTCGACCTGGTCGTCGATGACTGCCTGGCCCGGTTCCAGCCTTTCCACCCCCCGGCCAGCGACCTCGAGCACCGCCTGCAGACCTCCCAAGTCCTGTGGCGCACCGTCGAAACGGCGTTGTTCGCCGGCGGCCAGCTCCGTCCCGGCCCCGAGCTCGCCCGCCAAGCGCAGCGCATCGCCGACGCACTCGACCGGCCACTGGTTGACGTCGTCGACGCACTCGGATACACCGCCTTCCCAACCGAATGGCTCGGCACCACAGAGCCCACCTTCGACGGCGCCTTCTGGCTGGTCATGGTCGAGGCCATCGGCGATGCCGCGTTCGTGCCCTACCTCGACCAACCGAGCGAACGGGACCCGGAAACCTCCGCGCCCGGCGAACACCAGCCGACCGACACCTGGCCAGCCTCCGCGCCTCCGGAGACGGCCG
>JBDSAN010000618.1:0-10864 GCA_039922115.1 Jatrophihabitantaceae bacterium | reverse complement strand
ACCGCGGCGGCGGACCGGGCGGCCACCGAGCGCAGTGCCGCCGAGCAGCGGGCGGCATCCGAACAGTCAAGCGCTACCGACCGAAGCGCCACCGAACGGGCATCGGCCGAGCAGGCCGCGACGGACCGTCCGGTGACCGAGCGGGACGGCCGCTACGACCCGAACGATGGACGCTCCGACGGGTTCGGCCACTCACCGGCGCATTCGGCCGACGGGCAGGCCGCGCCCGGCCAGAGCAACCCCTACGACCCGCGCGCCTGAGCTGCCAACCCGTACGACCTGCGCGCCTGCCCGCGCGCTGAACTCGATCGCGAACGACCCGTCCGATTCCTGGACGGGTCGTTCGCCTATTCGGGGCATGCGTTGACGAACGGCCGCGTACCGAGGAACGAGCAACCCGGACTAGCACAACAAACATATAAATCTGCTCAGAGTTTTCATTGACTTAGTGATGAATCCAGCGATAACGTCTCGTTCCGGCAGCCTCACCACGAGTGGGGAGCGTCCGGTCATTCGGGGGAAATCGCCGCGCCTGTCGTCCACTCTTTTGCGAGGCGCGCCGTTCCAGCGGCGAGCTTCCCCTTCCCCGAAAGGACCAGACCCAGATGGTTCTGCATGCCCGGCGCCGCTATGGCGCAATGACTGCCCTGGCCGGGATGGCGGCATTCGCCGTCACCGGCTTGGTGCTCAACTCACCGGCGGCAACCGCCGCTCCGAGCCAGCCGCTGGCCGCGAGCGCGCTGGCGGCCAATACCGCTGCAAACGTGGTGAGTTCTCGCCCGGCGTTCTTGCACGCCAGCGCGCATGACGCCTTCATCGCGCACCCGGTGATCTCCACCCCGCAGGGCCTGCAGTACGTGCCCTATGACCGGACCTACCAGGGCCTGCCGGTCTACGGCGGCGACTTCGTCCTGGTCACCAACGCCGCCGGGCAGCTGCAGTCGAGCTCGGTGCAGCAGGGCGCCACCATCACCGTCTCCACCACGGCGACCCAGACCGCCGCCCAGGCGGCCGCGATCGCCCGGGCCCATCCCGGTGGCAAGACCGTGGACGCGGTCTCGGCAGCCCGCAAGGTCGTGTTCGCGATTGGAACCCCGCGACTTACCTGGGAGACCGTCGTGTCCAGCCACACCGGTGCTACCCCCAGCAAGCTGCACGTGTTCACCGACGCCAACACCGGCGCTGTCGCCTACAGCTACGACGAGGTCCGCGAGGGCTCCGGCACCGGCAAGTTGAACGGCCCGGCCCCGCTCGCGATCAACACCAGTGGCTCCGGCAGCAGCTTCACCATGACCGATTCGACGCGGTCGGGCATCTCCTGCCGCGACTTCACCAGCCACGCAGTGCTGTCCGGCACCGATGACGTCTGGGGCAACGGCGTCGGCAACAACAAGGAAACCGGTTGTGTTGACGCGCTGTGGGACGTCCAGCACGAGTGGAGCATGCTCTCGTCCTGGCTCGGCCGTAACGGCATCAACGGCTCCGGCACTGGCTACCCGATCTACATGGGCCTCAACGATGTCAACGCCTACTGGGACGGCACCAGCGTTTCGGTCGGGCACAACAACGCCGGCGAATTCATCTCCGCACTCGATGTGATCGGCCACGAGTTCGGCCACGCCGTCGACAACTTCACCCCGGGCGGCATCGGCTCCAGCGCGGTTGCCGAGTTCACCGGCGACGTCTTCGGTGCGCTGACCGAGGGCTACACCAATGAGTCCTCGCCCTATGACACGCCGGACTACACCGTTGGCGAATCGGTGAACCTGGTCGGCAGCGGCCCGATCCGGTACATGTACCACCCGTCGCTGATCTCGGGCACGCCGGACTGCTACTCCAGCTCCGTGCCGTCGCTGGAGACCCACACAGCGGCCGGCCCGGGCAACCACTGGTTCTACCTGGTGGCCGAGGGCACCGCGCCGACCGACGGCCAGCCGGCCAGCCCGACCTGCAACAGCACCAGCATCACCGGCATCGGCATCCAGAACGCCGGCAAGATCTTCTACAACGCGATGTTGGCCAAGACCTCGGGCATGACCTACCTGAAGTACCGCACCCAGACGCTGGTTGCTGCCAAGAACTTGTTCCCGGGCAGCTGCACCAACTTCAATGTGGTCAAGGCGGCCTGGGACGCGGTCAGCGTGCCGGCTCAGTCCGGCGACCCGACCTGCACCGCTGGTGGCGGCAACACGGTCACGGTGACCAATCCGGGCGCCAAGTCCGGGACGGTCGGTACCGCGACCAGCCTGCAGATCGTCGCTTCGGACTCGGCATCCGGCCAGACCCTGACCTACTCGGCCACTGGCCTGCCGACCGGCCTGTCGATCAACTCCGCGACCGGCCTGATCTCGGGCACCCCGACCACCGCGGGCACCTACACCGTGGTGATCACGGTGAAGGACACCACCAATGCCACCGGAACGGCGACCTTCACCTGGACGATCGGCACCACCGGTGGTGGCTGCTCCGGCCAGCAAGTCGGCAATGGCGGCTTCGAGACCGGCACCGCATCGCCATGGACGGCCAGCACCGGCGTGGTGGACAACAGCACCGGCGAGGCAGCGCACGCCGGCAGCTGGAAGGCCTGGATGGACGGCTACGGCAGCGCCCACACCGATAACCTGAGCCAGACGGTGACCATCCCGCCCGGCTGTCACGCAACCCTGAGCTTCTGGTTGCACATCGACACCGCCGAGACCACCACCACGACCCCGTACGACACGTTGACGACGAAGGCCAACACCACCACGCTGGCCACCTACTCGAACCTCAACAAGAACACCGGCTACGCGCAGAAGTCCTTTGACCTCTCCTCGTTCGCCGGCAGCACGGTCACGATCAGCTTCACCGCAGTGGAGGATTCCTCGCTGCAGACCTCGTTCGTGATCGATGATGTGGCGGTAACCCTGAGCTAGTTAGCTCGCAGCACGCCGGACGGGCCGGTCACCTTCGCGGGTGGCCGGCCCGTCCTGTGTTCCGTTGACCGGCATTGCTGTTCGGTCCAAGGTCGCCAGCTGAAATACCGCAAGTCACTCCTAATAGGGAGATTGCCTGCTGGGTTGTGCTGACCAGTTGCGGTGATAGTTAGCTCGCACCGGCACCGGATGGGGCGGCATGGCCTTTTCATTTGAGTGCTGATGATCCACAGTGGTAGGCGCGTGGCTGCTCGGCCAGGCGCACACGGGGATTGAGAAGGCATGGCGGGACGACACAAGCGCTCGAAGCCGTCGCGGCGGCGGCCGCCCTCAGTACTCGGGCTAGGCGTTCTGGTAGTGCTCGTCATCGTGGCCACCCTCGCGCTGGTCGGCGGCGACTTCTTGCATCGGGGCACCCCTGCCAAGTCTGCCGCTGTCCTCACCTCACCGAATTGCAAGGGCTCCGGCAACCTCACCCTGGTGATCGATGTAGCTCCGCCGCTGGCCGTCCCGGTCACCCAGATCGTCCAGACCTGGAGCCAGACCAACCCCAAGGCCGCCGGCAAGTGCATCCAGGTCGAACTCGATTCCGACACCGTCGATCAGCAGGAACTGCGGCTGGCCGGCCAGAGCGGGGCCAGCACGAGCGTGTGGCTGCCCGATTCCACCGTCTGGCCGCAGCGGCTGATCGCCGACCAGGCGGTCTCGGCCGGGACGTCCGGCAAGCTCGCCACCAAGACCACCGTAAACGTGCACCCGAGCATCGCCGAGTCGCCGCTGGTGGCAGTCACGTCACCGGACCGGGCAGCCAAGCTGTCCGCCCAGGTCGGCCAGCCGGGCTTCGATCCGCTGGCGTCGGCGGCAATCGTCTCACCGATCCAGGATGCCGAGGGCCTGCTCAGCCTGCTCGGGATCAACGCGCAGCTCAGCCCCAGCCGCACCACCAATGCCAGCCTGGTCGCGAAGTTCCAGCAGCTCAGCCCGACCACCCTCAACCTGCAGTCCGACGGCTTCGACCAGCTCGCCTCCAGCCCCGATCGAGCAGCCAGCTTCATCGCCAGCGAGCAGTCCGTCTTCGCCGCGAACGCCGACCGGGGCAGCGTGATCGCGGCCGCCGTCTACCCGATCAAGCCGACCTTCAGCCTGGACTTTCCGGTCGTCCGGCTCAACCACCCCGGCGATGATCCGGCCCTGACCAGCGCGGCCGATCAGTTCGAGCAGCAACTGCGGCTGCCCGCGTCCAAGACTCGGTTCAACGCGGCCGGCCTGCGCGCGCCGGACGGTTCGCCGATCCCGAAGGCCGGCGCCGGGCAGGGCGTGATGCCTGACCTGGTGACCTCGCCGGCCGAACCGACCTCGGCCCAGACGCTGACCGTGCTGCGGCTCTGGAAAGCAGCCCTCGCCGACAGCAATACCCTTGCCGTAATTGATGTTTCCGGGTCGATGGCCGACTCGGCGGGCAACGGCCAGTCCAAGATCGCGGTCGCCGCCGGCGCTGCCCGATCCGCGGTGTCCTACTTTCCGAAGAGCTCCGCGCTGGGCCTGTGGGTGTTCTCCTCCGACCAGTCCGCCAGCACGCCCTGGGCGCAACTGGTGCCGCTAGGCCTGCTGGCCGACCAGGTAGGCAATGTCAGTCGCCGGCAGGCGTTGCTGAGCGCCGCTGCCTCAATGCCGGCGCGGGTGCATGGCGGCACCGCGCTCTATAACACCGTGCTGGCTGCCTACCAGCAGGTGCAGCGCAGCTTCGATGCCAGCAAGGTCAACTCGGTGGTGCTGATGACCGATGGCCAGAACGACTACCAGCCCGGCCTCACCCTGGGCGGATTGCTGACCGCGCTGCATCAGGCCGCCGACCCGAGCAAGCCGGTTCAGGTGATCACGATCGGGATCGGGCCGGACGTGGACAGCAGCGCGCTCGGCCAGATCTCCAGCACCACCGGCGGGCGCTACTACCAGGTCAAGAGCGCCGCCGACATCAGCGGAGTTTTCCTGGACGCGGTCGCGCAGCGGCGCTGATCAGCTGAGCAGCGGGCCAGCCCAGCGCCAGTCGCCCTCGGCGCCGAGAAATTCCACCCGCTGGATGTCGTGCTCGTCCTGGCCATCAACCGCCCAGGCGATGGCCGCGTCGTGATCGTCGAACTCGCCCTCATCGACCAGGTCGCCGAGGCCGTCCAGGAACCGGTAACTGACCATCGCCGAAACCCCTTACCTCGGTGGAGATTGTCAGCCTACGGCGAGTTCGGGTGATCAGGGCAGCGGGATGGCAGCATCCGGTGTGCTGACCAGCTGCCGCAACAGCTCGGAGTACTCCGCGGCGAGTTCGGCCATGCTCGACTCGTCGAACTCCTTGCTGTTGTAGCGCAAGCTGCCATACATGCCGGCGGACGGATCGAGCTCCATCGTCCACAGCGTGCCATCCGGAACGTCGGAGCCGACCGGTTGGGACAGCACCCGGTGCCGGATCGCCGAGACCGCGAGGTTGCCCATGATCGAGGAACTGGTGCGGGCGAACTGGAAGGTCTGGAACGCGCACACCGAGTGGGTGGGATCGGCGAAGGCCGCCAGCAGCTGGGGAACCTCGCGCAGCACGAACGCGAACGGCATCTCGAAGGTGTGTGCCTGCAACCTGGTCTGCCGGGTCGCGGCCAGCAGGTCGGCGAAGGTGACGCAACCGCTGAGCTCGGTGCGCAGCGGGACGAAGTTGAAGAACGGCCCGACGGTCGACTCGTAGTCCGGGTGGCCGCTGCTGTTGGTGATGGCTGGCAGCACCACGTCAGTGCTGCCGGTCCGCCGGCTGAGCAGCAGGTTCTGAACGGTGAGCGACACGGTCAGCGCCGAGGTGCGGGTGGCACGCGCGTAACGGTGCACGGCCGCGCTCAGGTCGGTGTCGATCACGAAGCGATAGGCGGCGCTGACCCGGTCAGCGACCGGATCCCGCTCGCGGTCGTTGGGCAGGCCGCGCATCGCGGCACCGGCCAGCTTGCGGCCCCAGTAATCGCACGCCTCGTCGATCACCGCGCCGGTGAGTTGCCGGCGTTGCCAAGCCGCATACCGGCGGTAGGGCAGGACGTCCTCCAGCCGGGGCTGCCCGCCGACCAGGTAGCTGGCATAACTCTCGCTGAGCTCGCGAAACAGCTGCTCGATCGACCAGCCGTCGATGGCCGCGTGGTGGGCCATCACGGCAAGTACCCAGTCCTCGGCATCGAGCTGGCCGAGGA
The DNA here is from genome assembly GCA_039922115.1 of Jatrophihabitantaceae bacterium. GTDB lineage: Bacteria > Actinomycetota > Actinomycetes > Mycobacteriales > Jatrophihabitantaceae > Jatrophihabitans_A. Next base: position 4,731 of record JBDSAN010000618.1, on the reverse strand, counting down.
CCAGGCGCAGGTGCGGAAGTTGTTGGACGCTGAGCTCCGCAACCTCCAGGTCGTTGAGAAACTGCTCGGCCCGCTGATCGCGATTGGCCGGGTCTGGCTCGCAAATGTCGACCACCAGCAGCTCGGCCGGGCTCGGCTGGAAGATCCGGCAGACCGGCGGCCTTGCCTGATGATCCAGCTGAGTGCGCAGCGCCTCGTGCCGTTGCACGACCAGCAACAGGGCCTTGTCGAGCGCCTTCAGGTCCGGGACGCCGCGCACCCGCCAGCCCCGCACCCCGTGGTGGCGCGGGCCGAACGAGCCGGCGCCGGCGCCGCCACCGAACAGGCAGAGGAACTCCTGGGTGAAGGACGGGTCGTACTCGGCGACGATCGCGCTGAGCTCGGTGGCGCCGGCCGAACCCGCTGAGCCGGCCACTACGCGGCGCCAGCGGTGGTGCTCGCGATAGCCAACCGTGATTGCAGGCTGGCAGGTCGTAGGTCAGTCCACTCGGCAGCCAGGTAGTCCAGGCAGGACGGTCGGGACGCCGGGCCGAACCTGGCCGTCCAACCGGCCGGCACCGGCAGCAGCGCCGGCCACAGGCAGTGCTGGCCCTCGTGGTTGGACACCACCGCGAACTCTCCGGCCACGTCGTCGAATGGATTCATCGACCCGCCAATCCTCAGTACGCAGGCCGACCGGCCAGCTCGATGCGCGGTCAACCTGATCGCGAAGGCGGCCGGCACCAGGTAGTCCGGCAGCCGGGCCTCGGCGTAGCGGCGCACCTCGGCCACGTCCAGTCCGGCCGGGCGGGGCACCAGGTGGGCGATCAATTGCTTGCCGCCGGCCTCGCAGTCACGTGCGGCCACCGACACGTGCGCCACGTTCGGGTGCCCGGCCAGCACCGACTCGACCTCGGCCGGCTCGACCCGAAAGCCCCGGATCCGGACCTGGTCGGCGGCCCGTCCGATCAGGTTCAGCTGACCGTCGGCCGCCCATCGGGCCAGCACGCCGGTGCGATACATCCGCGCGCCACCGCCCACGAACGGATCCGGCACTAACCGCTCGGCGGTCAGGCCGGGACGTCGGAGGTAGCCGCGCGCCACCCCGGCGCCGCCGAGGTACAGCTCGCCTTCCGGCGCCGGGCGCAGCAGCTCGTCCAGCAGGTAGCTGCGCTGGTTGGTCAGCGCGCGCCCGGCCGGCACTGCCCGGCCGGGCCGGTAGGGGGCGGTGAGCTGCGCGCAGGTGCTGAACAGGTCGGTCCCGGTCGCGTCGTAGGTCGCCAGCACCACCAGCCCAGGGCAGACCGCCAGCACTCGGGCGATCGCATCGCCGGTGCCCACCCCGGCCCCGGTGAGGATTACCTTGCGCAGCGCTAGCAACGCCGCCGGCGCCTGCTCGGACACCTGCTGGAACTGCGCCTGGGTCAGCCGCACGCAGCTGACCTGGTGCCGGGCGATCACCTCGGTCAGGGTGCCGACCTCGACCTCGCCGGGCGGCGGCAGCACGATGGTGCGACCAGTGACCAGCGGCATCCACAGTTCGAAGCTCGACATGTCGAAGGCGTCCGGCGCGACCATCAAGGTGCGGGCGTAGCCGGCTCCGGCCCAGCGCCGGTCGGCGACGAGGCCGAGCACGTTCCGGTGGGTGACCGCGACGCCGGCCAGCTTGCCGGAACCGACGGCGAACCGCAGGTAGGCCAGCTGCTCCGGATCGGCGCCCGGACCAGGTCGGGACGGCAAACCGCCCGCCGCCAGGTCCGCGACCGGTACCGGCCGGCAGCCGGTCGGCAGGCCACGGTCGAGCATTGCCTGGTCGAGCATTGCCTGGTCGAGCACCAGCAGCGGACGGTCCAGCTGCTCGATGATCGCTTGCAGCCGCTGGTTCGGACACCCGGCCGGCAGCGGCACGTAGTACGAGCCGCTCTTGACGATGGCCAGGATAGCCACGATCAGCTCTGGGCTGCGCAGCATCAGCACCGCAACCGGTATCTCTGGTCCGGCCCCTTGCCCGGCCAGTACCGCCGCCCACCGATCGGCGCGCTCGTTGAGCTCGCGGTAGCTGAGCTCGCCCTGCTGCCATGACAGCGCGATCGCATCCGGCCGCTGAACCACCATCGCTTCGAATTGGTGCTGAAGTGACTGTGGCTCCATAGGAGATCTCCGATTCGGTCTACCGAATCACCATGGCAGCAGCAGCTATCGGCGGCACTCTCCTACCTTGCGGTGTCAGCCGTTGGCCAACTCATCGCACGATAAAGGGCAATGTGTGACAGCAAGCTGGCTCGGCCGCCGGTTACCGGCGGCCGAACGCAGCACGCTGCTACCGCTAGGGCTGCACCTGACTTGCCGCGCCACGCAGCCGGACGGTGTGCGAGGTGCTCAGCTGGCTGTGCCCCAGGCCGGCGATGGTGGTGCGGTGCAGCGTGATGATGCCGATCGTCTCCAGCTGATGGCTACCGCCGCCGGCCAGGTTGATCGCGGGCAGGATCACGGTGAACGAGGTGCTGCCCAGGTCGACCGAGCGCACGGTGGTGATGCTGACCAGGGTGCCCAGCGGGCTGTCCAGCACGTCCACCTCGTCCGGGCCGTGAAACGAGACCGCCTGGCGGCTGTCGTGATAGGTGACCTGCGGCTTGCCGTCGATTCCGGACATGGCGATGGTGATGGCGATCCCGCGTCCGGCCAGGGTGTAGAAGTTCGGTACCTCGATCGCGTTGCGCGTGCTGGCAGTCATGCCCGTGCCTCCGTTTCGGATGGACGCTGTGACTCACCCGTAGGTGTGCTCATTCGTAGGTGTGCAGGGCGACCTGATCGATCACCAGGACGTCCTCGGCCTGCTCCGGCGAGGCGAGCGGCGAGGCCCGCACGACCGGCACCAGGCTCACCCGGACGCTGGTCCGGCCAGCGGCCAGCAGCGCCTGGACCGCTGGTGTGACGTCCAGGATCCGGGTTGCCGGCACCAGCTGATGGGGGTGTGTCCGGTCGAAGGCGCTGACTGGGTCGGTGACCTCGCAGTGGCCCTCCTCGCCGAAGCAGCCGCCGTGGCCGAACACCGCGAACTGGCCGGCGAAACCGGCCTCATTCGAGCGCGCGGTGTCCGGACCGGCCTCCGGCGCATCGAAGTAAACCCGAATCTGGTAACTCGGCCCGCTGTGATCCAGGCCCGAGAAGGTCAGGTCGGCCCGGCTGATCTCGGTCTCGGTGCTCGGGTCCGGCAGTTCGAGTTCGAAGGTGATCATGGTCAACCGCCCAACACGACGCGCGAGGAGAACGAGCCATAGTCATAACCCAGGGTGTTCGCGTTGAGGGTCTGGCTGACCGTCAGGTTGAACGGGTCCAGCGCCTCGCCGAGCAGGTCGGACGGCGCCAGCACGGTCGGGTGCCGAAGCTGCCAGAGCCGCCAGAGCCGATCGATCATCACATGATGGGCGAAGAAGATCGGATCGTAGGCGGCATACGGGATCTCGGCCACCGTGCCACCCACCCAGACATGCACCTGATCGTGATATGCCTCTAATTGCTGCTGAAAATCCAGGAAGTCCCCCCGGTTGAGCAGCTCGGAAATCTGCTGCCGGGTGGGCAGCTCAGCCGGATCACCCGGGTCGCGCGAGCTGTGCGACGGCGGCGGGTTGCCACCGGACACCCGGGCGGCCGGGTCGATCGGCCCGCCGGTCAGCGGGTTCGGGCCATCCGGCCCGTCCGGATCGGTGTAGGCGGTGGGCAGGCCGAGCCGGTGCGAGGTCGGCGAGGTCCAGTCCCACCAGGGCAACGTGACGGTCGGCTCGAACCGCTTCAGGCTGAGTTCGAAGAAGTACAGGTAGGCCCGGTGCCACGGTAGGAACAGCGGCGTGTGGTGCTGGCAGTACATCGGCAGCGGCAGGCCATGGATGCCGGCCCACCGCAGCCAGCCCCGATCGTCATTGAGATCCATCGAGGCCTGATACGCCCTGCGCAGCGTGGCCAGCTGTGGGCCACGGAGCAGGTCGACGTTCTTGCGATAGGACAGCGGCGCTTGGGACTGACGACGTGCGGGCATTACCGAAACGGTCATGACGAGCCCCCCGGCTGATCTTGAGCAGATCGTGACCGGATGATAAGGCCGCGATACCCATTTCGGGAACGCCCAATCCGTCTGACTTGACATCGATCTGGCGGCTCCGTGCTGCGCTGGCCTGCGGCTCGAACTGACCGCATACTTGCCGCGGTGTGCCGTCGAGCGGGCATACGCCAAGCCCAAGGGGATCTCGGCCACCTACTGCGGCCAGCGTTGACGACGAGATTCTGGATCAGTCCGGCTACGTGCCTGGCGATTGGCACGACCCGACGACGACTCATTCCGCACTCGGCGCGATGGTCGGGCGGGCGCACGCGATGAGGTCACCGGCCTTGAGGCGGACACCTCGACGCGGCGTGACTGTGCCGCATTGCCTGCGGCGACGACGGACCATGGCTCGCCAAGCTACTGTGCGGCCAGCCAAGCAGCCTGGGCGACAGGCTGGCCCTCGGCACACTGCTGTGGCAGTTGGGACGACTCGCAATCCGTCGCGATCACCCACTGCCTCAGCACACAATTGGCGCGAAGGGTGGGTTGACGATGGACGACCAGGATCTCGCAAGCCTTCAGGTGCTGAAGCGAGAATCCACCGCACACGCCGGAACCTCGGCTGCTTAGTCACAGGAATTTGCGAACTTCCTGAGGCGACCGCCGCTTCAGAACAGTCGTGTCCGGGAAAGGTGTCAGGCACCCATTCG
>JBDSAN010000617.1:0-4160 GCA_039922115.1 Jatrophihabitantaceae bacterium | reverse complement strand
GGCCCTGGTAGCTGCCATCGCTGAGCGCCTGCCGGCCGTGGTTGGCCGACCGGTGCGCGCCGACCGTCCTGGCAGGTTGCAGCGTCGGCGCGTGCTCGCCGCTGCGGACAACGACCGTCCGGGCCGTGCTGGCCGGCCCCTTGGCCCGTCCCGGGTCGGTCCGGTCCCGGACGGTCGCGCTGTGCCGCGCCGGCGCCTTGCCGTCACGATCGATGCCGTCACGATCGATGCCATCGCGGTGATGCTCGCCGAAGAAGCCGCACCAGCCGAAGAAGCCGTGCACGCCATCGCTGGCCATCGCCGCCTTGACGGCCTGGTGCACGGCATCGACCGTGCCGGCCGAGTCCATGGCTGACTTCAGGCTGGTCAGCGCGGCCTGCTGCGCGGCGATCTTGCTGGCAAAATCAGCCTTCTGGGCATCGGTCAGCTTCGGATCGGCGGCGACCTTGCTGGCATAGCTGGCAAGGTGCTGCTGCCGCTTGGCGATGAAGCTGTCCACCCAGGCCTGCACCTGAGCCAGGCTTGGCGTCGAGCTAGTGCCGGTCGTCCTGTCGTTGGTATCACTGAGCGAATGGGCCGAGGCCGGGACGGCGGTGCCCAGGCAAACCGCCGCGGCGGTGCCCAGCACTGCAATTCGAGTCAGAGTGGTGTCACGCACGGTTCGCAACTCCTCGCAGAGTACGACCGGCTAGCCCCCGGCAGTGCGTCCCAAGTCGGCAACGCCGACCTGCACACCCAGCCGTGTCCGGCTTGCGCCGGTGGCAGGAATCTCCCGCCTTCGCCAGCTTCGCCAAGCCGAGGACGGCCTGCAACTCAGAGCACCCAACCGGTAACAGTCAGTTCACACTGATCGTCACCGATTGGGTGCCCGGTTGAGCTGCAGGATCAGATCGCCGCGCCAGCTTGCTCGCGGTCCTCCCCGCCGAGTTCGGCCAGCCGCCGACGCTCGGCCGCGGCCGCTTCGAGCCCGGACTCCATCCGCAGCTTGACCTCCTTGAGGAAGAAGCTGAGGACGAAGGCGGGGATCACCACCAGCGCTGCCACCAGGAACACCCGATCCATCGCGCCGGCGAAGCCGGACAGGAACGGCTCGCGCAGCACCTGCGCACCGTGCTGCAAGAAGCTGGTGTCATTGAGCTGGCTGGTCGAACCGTTCTTCATCGCGGTGAAAGCCTGCGCGATGGCGCTATTGGCCGGGTCGCGCAGCGCGCTCTGGAAGTCCGGATTCTGCGCTGCGGCCTGCACGTTCGAGCCAACCTTGTGAGCCGCCCCGGAGAAGAAGATGGTCAGGAACACCGCGGTACCGAAGGTGCCGCCCATCGACCGGAAGAAGGTCGCCGATGCGGTGGCCACCCCCATCTGGGACGCCGGCACCGAACTCTGGGTTGCCAGCACCAGGGTCTGCATGCAGCAGCCCAGGCCCGCACCGACCACGAACATCAGCGGCGCGAGGTGGCTGTAGCTGGTGGTGTAGCTGATCCGGGACAGGCCGAGCAGGGCGAGCACCAGCAGCCCGCTACCCACGATCGGGAAGATCTTGTAGCGGCCGGTCTTGGAGGTGTAGATACCGCTGCTCATCGCGACCAGGATCAGGCCGAGCATCAACGGCAGCAACGACAACCCGGACTTGGTCGGGCTGAAGCCCTTGACGATCTGCATGTAGAGCGGCAGGCAGATGATGCCGCCGAACATGCCCATGCCGATGATGAAGTTCAGCAGCGAGGCGACGCTGAACACCGGCGAGTTGAACATCTTCAACGGCAGGATCGCCTCGTCGCCAACCCGGTGCTCGATCAGCACGAACGCGACCAGCAGCACCGCGCCGACGATGTAGCAGACCATCGCGTTGGTCGAGCCCCAGCCCCAGGTGCGGCCCTGCTCGGCGACCAGCAGCAGCGAGGTCACCCCGAGCACCAGCGCCGCCGCGCCGAGGTAGTCGACCTTGTGTTCCTTGCGCACGTGCGGGATGTTGAGGTACTTGCTGACCACGGCCAGCGCGATGATGCCGACCGGCAGGTTGACGTAGAACACCCAGCGCCAGCCGTCGAAGCCCAGCAACCGGTCCTGGCCGGCCAGCAGCCCGCCGAGCACCGGCCCGGCGACCGAGGACAGCCCGAACACCGCCATGAAGTAACCCTGGTACTTGGCCCGCTCGCGCGGCGGGACGATGTCACCGATGATCGCGAAGGCCAGCGCCATCAGGCCACCGGCGCCCAGGCCCTGCACCGCGCGGAAGGCGGCCAGTTCCTCCATCGAGTTCGACATGCCGGACAGCACCGAACCGACCAGGAAGATCGAGATCGCGAACAGGTAGAACTTCTTGCGGCCGTACATGTCGCTCAACTTGCCGTAGAGCGGGGTCGAGACGGTCGAGGTGACCAGGTATGCGGTGGTCGCCCAGGCCTGGTTGGTCTGGCCGTTCAGCTTGTCGGCGATGGTGCGCATCGCGGCCGAGACGATGGTCTGGTCCAGCGCGGCCAGGAACATGCCCAGCAGCAGCCCGGACAGGATCAGCATGATCTGGTTGTGCGTCAGCCGGCCCGAGTCGTCCGGGCCGGTGGTTGGTTGCGCGGTCAATGGTTCAGCCATGGTTGAGCTCCTGCTCCAATTCCAATGCGTTCTGTTCCCCGTAGGTCACGGTGGCCTCGTTGAGCCGGGCGAAAAGCCGGCCAAAGGTCTCGATGTCCTGGATGTTCCAGCCGGTCAGGATCCGCTCGATCCGCTTGCGCCGGCCCTGGGCAAGCCGGGTGAGCAGCTGCTCACCCGAGCGGGAGGCCTTGAGCAGGATCGCTCGCCGGTCTTCCGGGTCCACCTCGCGCACGAGCAGGCCGGCCTTCTCCAGGTCGGCTACCTGCCGGGACACGGTGGACGGGTCGAAGCCGCACTTGTCGGCGATGGTCGAGAGCCGGGACGGCCCGCTATGGGTCAGCGTCCCCAGTACGGTCAGCGCGATCCGGTCCAGCCGGTTGCCGTTCACCTGGTGCTTGAACCGGGTGAGGTTCATGGTGAAGGTGCGAAATTCCCGCTCCAGCAGGTCGATTGCGTCGACTAGCTCGGCGGCCGGGTCAGCGCCCGGTTTGGCGTCGACCAGCCCGGTCGAAGTATTAGATGTTTGTGCCACGCATCTAAAATACCTGCGCCGCGCAACTAATGTCAAATGACTTTCGGGCGGCTACTCCGGCCGTCGCGCGCGGTGCAGCGCGACGATGCCACCGGTGAGGTTTCGCCAGTGAACATCGACCCATCCGGCATCGAGCATGGTGCGGGCCAGGGCCGGCTGGGCTGGCCAACCACGGATCGACTCGGCCAGGTAGACGTAGGCGTCGGGGTTGCTGGACACCTTGCGCGCGATCCAGGGCAGTGCCCGCATCAGGTAGTTGAGGTAGAGCTGGCGAAAGCCGGCCAGCGACGGGGTGGAGAACTCGCAGATCACCAGCCGGCCGCCCGGCTTGGTCACCCGGGAGAACTCCGCCAGCGCGGCCGGCACGTCGGTGACGTTGCGCAGCCCGAAGGAGATAGTGACCGCGTCGAAGACCTGATCGGCGAACGGCAGCCGCAGCGCGTCGGCGGCCACGAACGGTAGGTGCTTGCGGCCGGGCCTGCCGTAGCCGGCCCGCAGCATGCCGAGCGAGAAATCGCTGGCCACCGCCTCGGCGCCGGATCGGGCCAGCTCAGCGGTCGAGACGCCGGTGCCGGCTGCCACGTCGAGCACCCGCTGACCCGGACCCAGCCCGAGCGCGTCGCGGGTCCGCCGGCGCCAGCGGCGGTCCTGCCCGAAGGACAGCACCGTGTTGGTCAGGTCGTAGCGCCTGGCCACCCCGTCGAACATCGAGGCGACGTCATGCGGCTGCTTGTCGAGAGTGGCTCTGGTCATCGTCCTCGATTGTCCCTGATCCAACGATCGGCCGCCGACCGGCCGGGCAGCCGGGCCAAGTCCTGGGCTGCGAAGCGGTGGCCTGCCAGCACTGAAGCGGTGGCCTGCCGGAGCCGAAGCGGTCACCTGCCACGGCCATACCAATCCCAAACCGAGGGCTTTTAGCTTTGTGATGACCGGTGAAACACCATCGGGCCAAGCTCCCAAGGAGGATGTCATGTCGGAGAACGAAGAGATCGAAACTCCCGAGATCGACCCCGAGGTCGTCGCGCACTCCGCCGACGCC
>JBDSAN010000616.1:0-2573 GCA_039922115.1 Jatrophihabitantaceae bacterium | reverse complement strand
CCTGACCTTGTCCGGCCTGCGGATTCGGGACACCACCGCCGACGGCATCAACTTCCACGGCGGGGTAACCAACTCCACCATCACCAACAACGATATCCGCAACACCGGCGATGACGGCATCGCGACTTGGGCCGACGCCGGCATCGGCGCCGATGCCAATGACACGATCTCAAACAACACAGTGCAGTTGCAGATGCTGGCCACCGGCATCGCGATCTATGGTGGCCATGACAACACCGTGTCCGGAAACCTGGTCGTCGACACCGGTCTCAACCAGGGTGGTGGGATCACCGCCGCGCAGCGATTCTCCTCGACCGCGCTGGGCAAGACGACGATCAGCAACAACACCCTGATCCGGGACGGCGACCTCGACCCGAACTGGCAGTTCGGGGTTGGCGCGCTGTGGTTCGACGGCAGCCAGGGCGCGATCGCCGGCCCGGTCAACGTCAGCAATGCCCTCATCGAGCAGAGTCCGTTCGAGGCGGTGCAGTGGGTCGAGGGCACTGTCAGCGGGGTTTCGCTCAATAATGTAAGCATCATCGGAACCGGCACCTTCGCCATGCAGGAGCAGACCGGTGGCACCGCGACGTTCAGCAACGTCACCGCGACCGGGGTGAACGGGCCGGCCGCGGTCTACAGTTGCGAGGGATCGCAGTTCGCGGTCACCGACGGTGGCGGCAACTCCGGCATCAGCGGCGCGGCTTACTGCGGTCCGTGGCCGGCGCCGGTCTACCCGCCGTATCCGAGCACCGGTGTGACGGTCAGTCCCGGCGCGCTGAACTTCGGATCGGTCGCCACCGGTGCCAGCAGCGCCGCTCAGACCGTGACCGTCAGCAACCCGACCGGTACCGCCGCCGCGGTCTCGGCAATCACCGCCAGCGGCGATTACAGCCAGACCAACAATTGCGGATCCACCATTGCCGCAAACGGATCTTGCGCGATCAGCGTCACCTTCAGGCCGGCTGCGGCAGGTACTCGGACCGGTGCTATTACGGTCACCGCCGGCGGCACCACCAGCACGGTCAGCCTCAGCGGTACCGGGGTCGCGCCGGGGCCGGTGTTGGCGGCGAGCCCGGGCAGCCTCTCGTTCGCCAGCACCACGGTCGGCGGCGCCAGCGGCGCGCAGCCAGTCACGATCAGCAACACCGGAACCGCGGCGGCCACCGTGTCCGGGGTGTCGGTCAGCGGCGATTTTGCCCAGACCAACAACTGTTCAGCGGTCGCGGCGGGTGGTTCGTGCACGGTGAACGTGACCTTCAAGCCGACCGCCTCGGGCGCTCGGACGGGCACCCTGACCCTGACCAGCAACGCGAACAACAGCCCGACCGCGATCGCGCTGTCCGGCAACGGCATCGGTACCGACACCAACATCGCCGCCGGCCAGCCGGCATCGGCCAGTTCCAGCAGCAGCCCGTACCTGCCGGTGAACCTGACCGATGCCGATACCAGTTCCTACTGGGAAAGCGCCAATGGCTCATGGCCGCAATGGGCTCAGGTTGACCTGGGCTCGGCTACCAGCATTGGCAAGGTGGTGCTCAAGCTGCCGCCGGCCGCGGCCTGGCAGGCCCGTACCGAAACCCTGTCGGTGCAGGGGTCGACCGATGGCGCCAACTTCGCGACCATCGTGGCCTCGACCGGCTACACCTTCGACCCGGCCACCGGCAATACCGTGACGATCCCGTTCGGGGCGGCCACCGCCCGCTACCTGCGGGTCACCCTTACCGCGAATACCGGCTGGAATGCTGGTCAACTCTCCGACCTCGAGGTCTTTCCGAGTGGCGGGGGCAGCGGCAGCGCCTCGCTGACCGCGAGCCCGACAGCGGTCAGCTTCTGCTCGACCACGGTCGGCTCCACCAGTGCCGCGCAATCGGTGACCGTGCACAACGGCGGCACGGTCGCGGCCAGCGTCTCGGCGGTGACCGCCAGTGGTGACTTCGCCCAGACCAATACCTGCGGCGCCTCGATCGCGGCCGGGGCTTCGTGCACGGTGTCGGTCACCTTTCGACCGACCGCGGCGGGCAGTCGTAGTGGGTCGGTGAGCGTCACCAGCAACGCGGCCAACAGCCCGAGCACGGTCGCGCTGTCCGGTACTGGTGCGGTGTCGGGCAATACCAACCTGGCGCTGCACGCCGCCACGGCCGAGTCGTCACACACCCAGACCTACGCTTCGAGCAGCGTCACCGATGGTGATCCGAACAGCTACTGGGAAAGTGCCAACAACTCGTTTCCCCAGTGGGTGCAAGCTGATCTTGGCTCGGCGCAAGCTGTTGGCCGGGTCGTGCTCAAGCTTCCGCCGTCCTCGTCCTGGGCCAGTCGTAGCCAGACCTTGTCGATCCAGGGCAGCACCGACGGTGCCAGCTTCAGCACGTTGAAGGCCTCGGCCAGCTACACCTTCGATCCTTCGACCGGCAACGTCGTGACAATCACTTTCACCGCTGCCAGCACTCGCTACCTGCGGGTCACCATCACCGCGAACACCGGCCAGCCGGGCGGGCAGCTGTCAGAGTTGGAGGCTTACGCGTCCTAGCCGCCTAACCCCGAGCAGGTGCCGCCAGCTGGGTTTCAGCTGGCGG
>JBDSAN010000615.1:0-3631 GCA_039922115.1 Jatrophihabitantaceae bacterium | reverse complement strand
CCTGTCGGTGCTGACCTTCCGCACCCCGCAGGAGGCGGTGGACAAGGCCAACAACACCCCGTACGGGCTGTCGGCCGGGATCTGGACCGAGAAGGGTTCCCGGATCCTGTGGATGGCCAACCGATTGCGGGCCGGCGTGGTCTGGGCCAACACTTTCAACCGGTTCGACCCGGCCTCGCCGTTCGGTGGCTACAAGGAATCCGGATTCGGACGTGAGGGCGGCCGGCATGGCCTGGCCGCCTACCTAGAAGGTGAGCACTGACGTGGCCAGCGCCCGTAGCGCGAAGAAAGCCGATCAGCCGGTGGCCGCCGCCGATCGGCTCGCGGTTCGCAAGACCTACAAGCTCTACATCGGCGGCGCGTTCCCCCGATCGGAGTCAGGCCGGGTCTATCCGGTGACCGCACCGGACGGGACGCTGCTGGCCCAGGCGGCTCAGGCCTCCCGCAAGGATCTGCGGGAAGCGGTGGTCGCGGCCCGCAAGGCATTCGCCGGCTGGACGAAGGCCACCGCGTACAACCGGGGCCAGGTGCTGTACCGGATCGCGGAGATGATGGAGGGCCGCCGCGAGCAGTTCGTGGCCGAGGTCGTCTCGGCTGAGGGTTGTTCAGCGGCAACGGCGTCAGCGCAGGTGGACGCGGCTATCGATCGCTGGGTCTGGTACGCCGGCTGGGCGGACAAGTACGCCCAGGTCGCCGGTGGCACCAACCCGGTGGCCGGGCCGTACTTCAACTTCTCGCTGCCCGAGCCGTCCGGCGTGGTCGCCATCATCGCCCCGCAGCAGTCCTCACTGCTCGGCTTCGTCTCGGTGGTCGCACCGGCGCTGACCACCGGCAACACGGTGGTAGTGATCGCCTCGTCCGAGCGGCCGTTGCCAGCGGTGTCGCTGGCTGAGGCGCTGGCCACCTCGGACCTGCCCGGCGGGGTGCTCAACCTGCTGACCGGCTCGGCCACCGAACTCGCCCCGTGGCTGGCCAGCCACCGTGATGTCAACTGCCTGGACCTCACCGGCGTCGAGCCCGCGGACCGGGTCGCGCTGGCCGAGGCAGCGGCCGACAGCGTCAAGCGGGTGTACTCGCCGGCCAGCTTCGATCCCACCGCCAGGCCGGGGCTGTCCCGGCTATCAGCGTTTGTGGAGACCAAGACGGTCTGGCATCCGCTGGGGGTGTGAGCCGGCAGCAATGGCGGGCAGGTAAGTTGCCTGCCATGCCGTCTTTTGCCGACCCGATCGTTGCCGTCACCCTGAGCACCGGAGGCCGGACCGGGATCACCCTGTTCGCCCCGCCCTGGGAAGACACCGACGGCGAGGAATGGCAGGGCTTTCTCGGCGATGGCGCCAAGATCGTGCTGCTCGGCACGGTCGATGAGCTCAACACCTGGCTCGGTGACCATCCCGACCACGACCTGGCTGACCACCCAGCCTGGAAGGCCTTCGCCGATCGCGGCAAGAAGGCCTTGCAGCCGGCCGACGAGGCGCATTACGACTTCGACGAGGTGTACGAGCTGGCCGCTGGCGAGCCGGACCCGGAGTCGGTGTCCAAGCTCGCCGACACCGTCGACATCGCCGGCCGGATCGCTGACTGCTGCGAGGATGGCATGCTGCGCTCGCTGCTCAACGGCACCCGCGAGTACGCGCTGCTGGTCGAGGCCGAGACCGACTATCACGGCAAGGCCGGCGCGCCGGAGTGGAGCCGGCTGGGCGATGTGGTCGCCGAGACCTGGGAGCGGGCGCTGGCCCGGATCGAGCCGTGGTTGCGCTGGGAGGGGTCGGCCGCCAACGTCGTCGAGCACGACGAGCCGGCCGACGATGACGCCAGCTGAGCACACTGCTGCCGCAGTCTCAGCCCGGCTCGCGAGCGGTGAGCTGACCGCCGTCGAACTCAGCCAGTTCTACCTGGACCGGATCGCGAAGCTCAATCCGCAACTGAACGCGGTGATCGCGCTCGCGCCGGCTGCCCTCGCCGAAGCTCGGGCCAGCGACCAGCGCCGGGCCGCCGGCCAGTTGCTCGGTCCGCTGGATGGCGTGCCGGTGCTGATCAAGGACAACATCGAGGCGGTTGGGCTGCCCGGTACGGCCGGCTCGCGGGTGCTGCGGGACTCACCGCCGGTCGCCGACGCCCCGCTGGTGCAGCGGCTGCGCGCGGCCGGCCTGGTGGTGCTCGGGGCCAGCAACCTGTCGGAATGGGCGAACTTTCGCTCGACTGCCTCGACCAGCGGCTGGAGCGCGGTCGGCGGCCAGACCCGCAACCCGCATGAGCCGTCTCGCAACACCTCGGGTTCCTCGTCCGGTTCGGCGGCGGCGATCGCGGCCGGCCTGGCGCCGTTGGCGATCGGCACCGAAACCGACGGCTCGATCGTGTCGCCGGCCGGGGTGTGCGGCATCGTCGGGTTCAAGCCGACGCTGGGCCGGTTGCCCGGCGCTGGGATCGTCCCGATCAGCTCTCGACAGGACACCGCCGGGCCGATGGCCCGCACCGTCGCCGATGCCGCCGCGCTGTTCGCGGTGCTGACCGGCGAGCCGGTGTCGGCCGATCCGGTCTCGCTGGCCGGCCGCCGGGTGTCGGTGTGGCGGCCCGATCAGCTGCCGGCCGAGGTTGCCGCGCTGCTGGACGCCGTCCAGGCGCTGCTGGCCGAGGCCGGCGCGGTGCCGGTACCGGTCAGCGGGGCCAGTTCCGGCCCGTTCGACGATGCCGAGTTCGAAGCGCTGCTGGCCGAGTTTGCCGTTGAGTTACCTGCTTATCTGGCCGCACGGCCGGGCCCGCATCCGCACACCTGGCCCGAGCTGCTGGCGTTCAACCGGGCCGACGAGGTGGAGCTGTCGAGGTTCTCCGATGAGATCTTCCAGCGCTGCCCGGACGCGCTCGCGGCCGGCGGCATCGAGTCCGAGGCTTACCGGGCCGCGCGGGCGTCCTGCGATGCTGGTGCGGCCGAGGCCTTGGCGAAGGTGCTCGGCGACTGCGAGGTGGCGATCGCGCCGACCAACGCGCCGGCCTGGACGATCGACTACGGCACCGAGGACGACTACCGGGTGCTGACCTCGTCGCTGTGCGCGGTGACCGGCTCGCCGTCGGTCAGCCTGCCGGCCGGTTCGGCGAGCGGGCTGCCATTGGGAATCAGCGTGCTGGGCCGGCGCGGGCAGGACGAGCAGGTGCTGGCCTTCGCCGCAGCGCTTGAGAAGCTGTTACCCGCACCGGTGTTCCCGCTCGACTGAGCCGGTACGCCGTAGCCATTGCCCGGTGCTGCCGGGCCGCGAATAATAGTGGCCTCTGCGAGGAGCCCGCGATGGGACAGCTACCGGTCATCGAAGAACAGCCGCTCGCGCACGTCCCGGCCACCGTGGTCGGCAATGCGTTGCGGCACAGCACCGGACGGCCGCTGGAACCCGCCGTCCGAACCCCGATGGAGCACCGGTTCGGCCAGGACTTCAGCCAGGTCCGGGTACACAGCGGCGAGCAGGCAGCCAGCTCGGCACGCGACATCGGCGCGCTGGCCTACACGGTCGGCTCGCAGATCGCTGTCGATCGCGGCCGATACCGACCCGGCAGCCGGGCCGGGCAGCACCTGATCGCGCACGAGCTGGCTCACGTGGTGCAGCAGCGCGGGCAACCTGGCGCAGGGCCGCTGCCGCTCGGT
>JBDSAN010000614.1:0-7671 GCA_039922115.1 Jatrophihabitantaceae bacterium | reverse complement strand
CACCTGCCGGCAACTGGCGAGATCGTGCTGATGGACCGGTCCTGGTACAACCGGGCGGGGGTCGAGCGGGTGATGAATTTCTGCACCGAAGCCGAGTACCGCAGGTTCCTGCTACAGGCGCCGGTCTTCGAGAAGCTGCTGATCGACGACGGGATCATGCTGCGCAAGTACTGGTTCTCGGTCAGCGATGCCGAGCAGCAGCGCCGGTTCCGATCCCGGTTGCAGGACCCGATGCGGCGCTGGAAGCTATCCGCGCTCGACGTCGAGTCCATCAAGCGCTGGCAGGATTACTCCCGGGCCAAGGACGAGATGTTCGCCCACACCGACACCGAGCTCTCGCCCTGGTTCGTGGTGCAGGCCGAGGACAAGCGCCGGGCCCGGATCAACATGATCGCGCACCTGCTGTCCACGGTGCCCTACTTCGAGGTGCCGCCGCCGGTGCTGGAGCTGCCATCCCGGCCACCGGCCGGTGACTACCTGCGCCCGCCTCGGGAACGGTACCGCTGGGTCAGCGACCATGCCGGCACCCTCGAACCTTCCTGACAGCACAGGACTATCGGCCCTGCCCGTGACCGCCGGGTAGCAGGCAAGCTTGGTTGAGCCGCACTCGCCCTTCTAGGACAGGGGAATTGGATGACCATCGTTGCCGACCACGCGATCGATCAGCGTCCCGTCCTGCTGGTGAGCGATTCGGCCCGGTCGGCGATCAGCACGCTGTGCCGCGATCGCGGCCGCCATGCCATCCTGCTCGGCTGGCCGACCGGGGTTGGCTACCTGCCCGCGGACAGTTTCGCCCCGCGCGACTGCGATGTGATCATCGGCCACGTCGCCGGTTGCCCGGTGTATGTGGACCTGCGCGATCGGGCTCAGCTCGCCGCGCCGAGGCTGGTGCTCGAGGTTGCGGCCGGACCGCCGGATCGGCGCACCCCGGTGCTCCGGCAGCGCCGCTCCGAAGCCGAGTTCGCCATGGCCGTCACGAATCGAGTTTAGGCATGCTGGCAATAAGGATTCATGGACGTGGCGGGCAGGGTGTGGTCACCATGGCCGAGCTGCTGGCAGCGGCCGCCTTCGACTCCGGCCACGAGGTGCAGGCCTTCCCCAGCTTCGGTTCGGAGCGGATGGGTGCTCCGGTCACCTCGTTCTGCCGGGTCGGGACCAGCCCGATCGTGATCCGTGATCCGATCACCGAGCCCGACGTGGTGATCATCTGCGACGCGACGCTGCTGCATCATGTCGATGTTTTCAGCGGATTGTCGGCAACCGGAATGGTATTGCTGAATTCCGAACACACGCCGAGCCAGCTCGGCCTCGGTGAGCTGGTCGAGCGGCTGGCCGGCGCCGGCCTGGTGGTCACCGTCCCGGCGACCGAGATCGCCCGCCGGCATACCGGCCGTACCCTGCCCAGCGGTCCGCTGCTCGGTGCCTGCGCGGCGTTGCTGCCGGAATTCGCTATCAGCTCGGTGGACTGGGCGATCCGTAGCCGGTTCGGCCGCAAGGTCGCCGACGGCAACGTAGCCGCGGCAGGCGAGAGCTTCGAGCTGGTGCGCGAGCCGGACGCGGTGCCCCATGCGTAGGTTGCTGGAAGGCTCGCAGGCGATCGCCCGGACCGTGGCCCGCTGCCGGCCGGGCGTGGTGCCGGCCTATCCGATCACGCCGCAGACCCACATCGTCGAGGCGCTGGGCAAGCTGATCGCCTCCGGTGAGCTGGCCAATAGCGTGTATTTGACGGTGGAATCGGAATTCGCGGCGATGTCTGCGGCGATCGGAGCCAGCGCGGCCGGCTCGCGCAGCTACACCGCGACCGCCAGCCAGGGCCTGCTGTACATGACCGAAGCGGTGTTCAACGCGGCCGGCCTCGGCCTGCCGATCGTGATGACGGTGGCCAACCGAGCGATCGGCGCGCCTATCAATATCTGGAATGACCAGAGCGATTCGATGAGCCAGCGTGACTGTGGCTGGATCCAGTTGTATGCCAACGACAACCAGAGCGCGCTCGACCTGCACGTGGTCGCCTTCGCCCTTGCCGAGCGGCTCTCGGTGCCGGTGATGGTGTGCGTGGACGGCTTCGTGCTGACCCACGCCTTCGAACCGCTGGAGGTTCCCGAAGCCGACCTGGTCGATTCCTGGCTACCGCCCTTCCGGCCCCGCCAGTCGCTCGACCCGACCGAGCCGATCACGATCGGTGCGATGGTCGGCCCGGCGGCCTTCACCGAGGTTCGCTACCTGGCGCACCGGCAGCTGCAACGGGCGTTGCCGGAATTCAGCAGGTTGGCCGGCGAGTACGGGCAGCTGACCGGACGCCCGCTGGCGGCACTGGAGACCTACCGGACGGCCGGGGCCGACCTGGTGGTGGTCGCGCTCGGTTCGGTGACCGGCACCTTGCGCGCGCTGTCGGATCAGCTTGCCGAACAAGGACGTCCGTTCGGGGTGCTGTCGTTGAACATGTTCCGGCCGTTTCCGTACCAGCTGATCCGGGACGCGCTGGCCGGCGCCAAGCACGTGCTGGTGCTTGAACGTGCCTTCGCGCCCGGCGCCGACGGCGTGGTGTCGGTCGATATCCGGCAGGCGCTGGCCAATGGCGGGCAGCAGCTCAGCACGGTGGTGGCCGGCCTCGGTGGCCGTCCGGTGCTCACCAGCTCGCTGGACCGGATGCTTGCCGAGGCGGCGGCCGGGACGCTGGCGCCGTTCAGCTTTCTGGACCTGGACATCGAGTTAGCGACGGGAACGCGAGCATGAACACAACGCCGGTGAGGTTCTATCAGGTTGGCAGCAGGGCGGTCGGCAACCGGCTGCTTGAGCTGGCTGATCGCAGCGGGCAGGCCGACCCGGCGCGGGCGAACGCGCTGAATTCCGGGCATCGAGCTTGCCAGGGTTGCGGTGAAGCGCTGGCCGCCCGGTACGTGCTGGACGCGGCCCTGCGGGCCACCGGCGGCAAGCTGGTCGCGGTGAACGCGACCGGTTGCCTGGAGGTGTTCTCCACGCCGTACCCGGAGAGTTCCTGGCAGGTGCCATGGTTGCATTCGCTGTTCGCCAATGCCGCCTCGGTGGCCAGCGGGGTCGCCGCCGCTTACGCAGCGCAGGGCCGCACCGACATCCGGGTGCTCGCCCAAGGCGGTGACGGCGGCATCGTGGATATCGGATTCGCTTGCCTTTCGGGCATGTTCGAGCGCAACGACGACGTGCTCTACGTCTGCTATGACAACCAGGCCTACATGAACACCGGGGTGCAGCGATCCGGCGCCACCCCGCCGGCGGCCCGGACCGCGACCACCGAGGTGGTCGGGTCGCAGCCCGGCAACCCGTTCGGCAAGGGCAAGGACCTGCCCCGGATTGCGATGGCGCACGAGATCAGCTACGTGGCCACTGCCACCGTCGCCGAATTGCACGACCTGGAAGCAAAGGTCACCCACGCGATGACCCTGCGCGGCGCGCGCTACCTGCACGTGCTGGTGCCATGCCCGCTGGGCTGGGGATCGGCACCGGCCGACACCATCCGGCTGGCCAGATTGGCCCACCAGAGCGGGCTGTTCCCGATCTTCGAGGCTGAGCACGGCGAGCTGACCTCGGTGCTGGCACCGCGTGCCAAGGTTCCGGTGACCGAATACCTCAGCGCGCAAAGCCGATTCGGCCACCTGTTCGGCGAGCACGGCCGTCCCGATATCGTCGATCACCTGCAACGGATGGCTGATCGCAACCTGGCACGCTACTCGCTGGAATCGACAGGGCGGATAAGGCAATGAAGAAGCCATTCGCGATCACGCTGGACGTCAAGTCCAGCCTGGCCAATCACACCGGCAACTGGCGCACCGAGCGGCCGGAGTACCTGGACCGGCAGCCGCCCTGCAATGCGGCCTGCCCGGCTGGTGAGCAGATCCAGGCCTGGCTATACGACGGCGAGGACGGTAACTACGAGCGCGCCTGGCGCCGGCTGGTGGTCGACAATCCCTTCCCGGCGGTAATGGGACGGGTCTGCTACCACCCCTGCCAGACCGCCTGCAATCGCGCCCAACTGGACGAGGCAGTCGGCATAAACTCCGTCGAGCGGTTCCTCGGTGACGAGGCGATCCGGCAGGGCTGGACGCTTGCCGCGCCGGCCGCCGACACTGGCTACCGGGTGCTGGTGGTTGGTGCCGGGCCGTCCGGACTGTCGGCGGCCTACCAGTTGCGGATGCTGGGCCACCAGGTCGAGATTCGGGACGCGGCCGAGCAGGCCGGCGGCATGATGCGCTACGCGATCCCGACCTTTCGGCTACCCAGGGACGTCCTCGATGCCGAACTCGGCCGGCTGCTCGCGCTCGGCATCACCATGCGGCTGGGGCGAAGGGTCGATGACGTGGCGGCCGAACTGGCCGGCGGCGGCTTCGATGCGGCGTTCCTGGCGGTCGGTGCGCAGCTGAGCCGGCGGGCCTACATCCCGGCCGGCCAATCGGCCAAGGTGATCGATGCGCTGAGCCTGCTGGCCAGGGTGGCCCAGGGCGAGCGGCCGGTATTGGGTCGTCGGGTGGTTGTCTACGGCGGCGGTAACACCGCGATGGACGCGGCTAGAACCGCTCGCCGGCTCGGCGCCGAGGAGGCGCTGGTGGTGTACCGGCGGACCCGGGACCGGATGCCGGCCAACGAGATCGAGGTGTCCGAGGCGCTCGGTGAGGGCGTGCAGATCCGCTGGCTGAGCACGATCACGGCAGCGGCGGGCGGCAGCATCACGGTCGAGCGGATGGAGCTGGACGCCGACGGTCACCCGCAACCGACCGGTGAACTCGAACAACTGTCCGACGATGCGCTGATCCTGGCGCTCGGCCAGCAGGTCGATAATCAGCTGCTGGACGAGCTGGCCGGCGTTGATGTCGAGCAGGGCACGGTCGCCGTCGATGCGAACCTGATGACCGGACACCGGGGTGTGTTCGCTGGCGGCGACATGGTGCCCGGCGAGCGCTCGGTGGCAACCGCGATCGGTCATGGCAGTCGGGCCGCGAAGGCGATTCACACGTGGCTATCAGGTGAATCGGCCCCGAGCCAGCCGCCGGTGCGGCCGGCCACCTTCGACCTGCTGAACCCGTGGTACTACTCCGAGGCGCCCAGGACGGTCCGTCCCCGGCTGGATGAGGCCCGCCGGGTGGCCGACTTCGGTGAGGTGGTCGGTGGACTGACCCCTGATACCGCGCTGTTCGAAGCCCGCCGGTGCCTGTCCTGCGGCAATTGCTTCGGCTGCGACAACTGCTACGGCATGTGCCCGGACAACGCGATCAGCAAGGTGGCCGGCGGGCACGGCTACGCGATCGATTACGAGTACTGCAAGGGCTGCGGCATCTGCGTGGCCGAATGCCCATGCGGCGCCATCGAAATGGTGCCCGAACAGAGCTGATTGAGGAGCTAGCTGCTATGACAATCAAGGTTGCGATCAACGGGATGGGCCGGATCGGGCGGGCCTATCTGCGCTACGCGCTGGAAACTACCGACCTGGACGTGGTTGCCGTCAACGACGTCACCGACGCCGAGACGATCGAGCGGCTGCTGCGCTACGACAGCACGTTCGGGCCGCTGCGACACGAGCTCGAACTGCACGACGGGGTACTGGTGGTCGCCGGTCGCAAGATCGCGGTGACCGGAGTACGTGACCCGGCCGAGCTGAACTGGGCCGAGTCCGGCGCCGAGGTGGTGATCGAGTCGACCGGCAAGTTCCGCACCGGGGCCAGCGCGATGGCGCACGTGAAGGCGGGCGCCAGCCGGGTGCTGATCTCGGCCCCCGGCAAGGACGTCGATGCCACCATCGTGCTGGGCGTCAACGATCACAGCTATGACCCAGCCAAGCACCGGGTGATCTCCAATGCATCGTGCACGACCAACTGCGCGGCGCCGATGGTGAAGGTGCTGGTCGACGCGTTCGGCCTGGAGCACGGCTACCTGAGCACGGTTCATGCCTACACCAATGACCAGAACGTGCTGGACGGACCGCACAAGGACCCGCGCCGGGCCCGGGCAGCGGCGGTCAACATCATCCCCACCAGCACCGGGGCGGCCAAGGCGATCGGCCTGGTGGTGCCTGAAGCCGCCGGCAGGCTGGACGGCGTCGCGTTGCGGGTGCCGGTGGTCGACGGGTCGCTGGTGGACCTGGCCGTGCTGCTGAACACCGAGGTCACCGCCGAGCAGGTCAACCAGGCCTTCGCCGCGGCTGCCCTGGACGGCCCGATGGCCGGGGTGCTCCGCTATACCGACCACCCGATCGTGTCCACCGACGTGATCGGCGACGGCGCGTCCTGCATCTTCGACTCGTCCCTGACCCAGGCCAGCGGCCGGTTCGTGAAACTGTTCGGCTGGTATGACAACGAATGGGGCTACACCTGCCGGCTGGCCGACCTGACCAGGCTGGTCGCGGGTTGACGTTCGGGCCTTAAGACCCTGCCCCTCAGGGCAGCCAACCGGGGACAGTGAGCTGGTGACTCGGGTATCGGCTGAATTGGTGGGTTTCGACGCCCTGCGGTCCAACGGCGGCGCGGTGCGCATCCGGACGGTCCAGCCGACTGATCACCTTGCGTTGCAGGCGCTCAACGTGGCGTCCTCGGATCGCTCGATCTACCTGCGCTTCTTCACCAACAGCCGGCACGCCGCCGAGGTGTACCTGGCCGTGCTGCAGCGGCCGGCCAGCCGGGACCATCACGGCCTGGTTGCCGAGGTCGACGGCGAGATCGTCGGTTGCGCTGCCTTCGAACGCTGTGACAGCGACAGCGCCGACATCGGCCTGCTGGTAGCCGACGCCTACCAGCACGAGGGCATCGGGACGTTGCTGATCGAGTACCTGGCTTCGATCGCACGGCATCAGGGCCTCAGCCGGTTCGTTGCCGACGTGCTGATCCAGAACGGGCCGATGGCCCGGGCACTCGGCGACCTCGGATTCGGCTGCCGCAGCAGCACCGAGGCCGGGGTGGCCACCTTCGTGCTGGATCTGGCCCCGACCGGCGCGGTGCTGGCAGCGGTCGATGCCCGGGATCGGATCGCTGAGCAGGCCAGCCTGCGCGCGCTGCTTGCGCCCGCCTCGGTGGCCGTCATCGGCGCCGGCAGCCGCGCGCGGTCGGTCGGCCGGCAGGTGCTGGCCAACATCCTGGCCGGCGGCTACCAGGGCCAGCTGTGGGTGGTGAACCCGAAGCACCGGCAGGTGCTCGGGGTGCGCAGCTACCCCGGTCCGTCCGCGCTGCCCAGTGCACCTGACCTGGCGGTGATCGCGGTGCCGGCACCGGCGGTGATCGAGGCGGTGACGGCCTGCGGGCACCGGGGTGCGCGTGCCCTGCTGATCCTGAGTGCAGGGTTCGGCGAGACCGGTGCGGCCGGCCGGGTCGAGCAGGATCGGTTGCTGCGGGTGGCCCGCTCGTTCGGGATGCGGGTGGTCGGGCCGAACTGCCTCGGCCTGCTCAACACCGACCCGGCGGTGTCGCTGAATGCCACCTTCGCACCGCTGCGGTTGACGCCGGGCGGGTTGGCGCTGATCTCGCAGTCCGGTGCGCTCGGCATCGCGGTGCTGCGGGCGGTGGCCGAATGTGGTTCCGGCGTCGCCCAATTCGTCTCGGTGGGTAACAAGATCGATGTCAGCAGCAACGACCTGCTGGTCAGCTGGGAAGCCGATCCGCGGATCGCGGTGATCGCGCTGTACCTGGAATCGTTCGGCAATCCCGCCAAGTT
>JBDSAN010000613.1:0-10265 GCA_039922115.1 Jatrophihabitantaceae bacterium | reverse complement strand
GGGCTCGGTCCGGCGGACCTCGTGGCGGTCAAGAGTTTGTTCTGCGGGCCGTGCTGGGGTTTCAGCTGCCGCGCTATGCCCGGCGACCGTACCAAAGGCAGCCCTCACCGTAGCGTCGTTGCTTCATGGCCTTGATCTCACTTGGCCACTGCGGTTCCGGATCGCGTGCTGACCGCTCCAGCACCACAATCGCACCCGGTCGCAACCAGCGGTCGTCATCGAGCATGACCAGCAGACTGGCCACCGCGCCGGCCGGCAAGGCGTAGGGCGGATCGGCGAAGACCAGGTCGAACGGCTCATCGGCACCGATCGCCGACAGGTAGGTCTCGGCGGTGCACCGGTGCATGGTGGCACCGGGCAGGGCGAGCGAGCGGATGTTCTCAGCGATCACGGTCGCGGCCCGCCGGTCGGATTCGATGAATACCGCCGAGGCCGCACCTCGCGACAGGGCCTCCAACCCGACCGCACCTGAGCCTGCGAACAGGTCCAGCACCCGCGCACCGTCCAGCTCCAGTTCCGAGCCCAGCGTGTTGAACAGCGCCTCCCGGGCCCGGTCGGAGGTGGGCCTGGTGCCGCGTGGCGGAACAGCCAGGTGTCGACCCCGGGCACTGCCCGCCACGATCCGCGTCACGGCAGCAACCCTAGTGCCGCGCGGGCCCGGCAGCCTGATCAGATCTTGTCTGAAACTTAACGAGATACCGGAATGCCGTGATTACCCAGGCCGGCCTGGCGAACCGACGTAGGCTGAGGTGGTGCCCCAGGACGATCCGCCGGTCTTTCGGCTGCTGCCGGACTCCGACGACGAGTTCGAGCCGGTGCCTGGCGAGCTGCCAGTAGCGCCGGCCGGCCGGTTGGGGCGAGCACCCAAGCTGATTGCCGGCGCGACCGTGCTGGCGCTGCTGGTCAGCGGCGCGGTGGTGCAACTGCACAGGTCACGGACGGCCGCTCGGCAGGCCGAGTTGGCCCAGTCCGCGCGTGGTCAGGTACCTGCGGCGCCGGCCGCCGGTGCGCCCACCCGGCAGCCATGGCCCAGCGCGCCTACCGGCGTCTGCGGCGGCCCCGGGCAGCTGCTCCCGGTCCTGTCCAGCAAGCCGCTCACCGAGCCAACCCACGTCCGGCTGGTGGTCGGCAGCAACGGGATCCGGACGGTCGACCTGGACGATGGCAGCGTCAGCGCGAAGCCCCAGGTGGTGCTGCGCGAGGGCAACCTGGTGATGGACGACCGGCAACTCGGCGGCGTCAACTACCTGATCGTCAACAGCTGCGGTGGCGCCTTGCGGCTGCTACGCCAGCGAGCCGGCGAGGAGTTGGCAACCAGCGGGATCGGCAACCTGGCCAGCTCATCGCTGTTCGGCAATGCTGCCGACGGGATCTGGGCAGCCACCTTCACCGCCGGCACCACGCTGGCCGAAGCCCGGCTGCAGGTGACGATGACCCGGCTCGACCGGCCGGGCACCATCCTGCTGCCGGCCAACAGCTTTCCGATCTCGCTGGACGGCGATCTGGTCGTCTGCGAAACGCTATCGGCGAACGGGACCGGCCCGCAGAAGCTGGTTGTCTATGACCGGTCCCGGCACCGGATCGTGCACGAGCTCGGGGCGATGACGACGGTCACCAGCAGCCAGGGCCGGGTGTTGTGGACCTCGGTTGCGTGCTCGGCGGCGAGTACCTGCCCGCTGCACAGCTATGACCTGCGGTCCCAGCGGACCAGCGTGCGCAACTACGCATTGCCGGTCGAGTCCGGGATTACCGGCGCGGTGCTCAGTCCCGACCTCGGCCGGTTGGCCTTTCAGCTGCCCCGGATGACCAGCGATGAGCGCTACCAGACCCGGCTGTCCGGGGTGCCCTCGGATCTGGTCGTGCTGAACCTGGCCAGCGGAATCCTGGAGCCGATACCCAACCTGGAACTACCACCGGGCACCAACGTCGGGATGACCTTCAGCCGGGACAGCCGGTGGTTGGTGGTCGGGGTCACCGACGCGCACGGGCCGAAGCTGCTGGCCTGGCGATCCGGCCTGGACGCGCCGCTGGCCTCGTCCGCTCGGCTGCCCGGGCCAGTGCCGGATCCGGTGCCGTTGCGACTGCTGACCGACTGATCAACGAGGCCGACTTTGCCCAGCGGTATCAGGACTTGTGCAAGAACTCGGTACGGTCGAAATCCAGGCTGTCCCAGAGGAATTCCTGCAGCTGCGGGTGATCAGCCAGCGTCGGATCGGCCGAGATCAGCTGTTGGGCCTCGGTGCGAGCCAGCACGATCAGGTCGATATCCGACAGCAGTGAGAGCAGTTTCAGCTTGGATTTGCGGCCTGATTGCGCGGCACCGAGCACGTCGCCCTCGCGCCGCTGGCGCAGATCGAGTTCGGCCAGTTCGAAGCCGTCGCGGGTCGCGGCAACCTCTTTCAGCCGCTCCAGGGACGGGTGCCCGATCGGTAGCTGCGACATCATCAGGCACAGCCCGGCATGGCCGCCCCGGCCGATCCGGCCGCGCAGCTGATGCAGCTGGGACACCCCGAACCGGTCGGCGTCCATGATCACCATCAGCGAGGCGTTCGGCACGTTGATGCCGACCTCGATCACGGTGGTGGCAACCAGCACGTCCAGCTCGCCAGCGGCGAACCGGCCCATCACGCTGGCCTTGTCATCGGCCGGCATCCGGCCGTGCAGCATCGCCAGCCGCAACCCGGCCAGCTGATCGGCCTGCAACTCGGCGAACAGGCTCAGCACCGATGCGGTCTGCGTCGGCTCGTCATCGGCCGCTACCCCGATGTCATCAGGGTCATCGCCCTCACCGATCCGGGGACAGACCACGAACGCCTGCCGGCCATCGGCTACCTGCTCGCGTACCCGCTGCCAGGCCCGCTCCACCCAGCCCGGCCGCTCGTTGACCGGCACTACGGTGCTGGTCACCTCCTTGCGGCCGGCCGGGATCTCGTGCAGCTCGGATACCTCGAGGTCACCGAACACGGTCATCGCGACCGTCCGCGGGATCGGCGTGGCGGTCATCACCAGCATGTGCGGCGGGGCGGTGGCCTTGCCGCGCAGCGCATCGCGCTGCTCCACGCCGAACCGGTGCTGCTCGTCGATCACCACCAGGCCCAGCTCGGCGAACTGGACGTGATCCTGGATCAGCGCGTGGGTGCCGATCACGATGCCGGCGGTGCCCGAGGCTGCATCGAGCAGCGCAGCCCGCCTGCTCGCCGCCGACATCGAGCCGGTCAACAGCACTACCTTGGTGCCGACGTCGGAGCCGCCGAGCGTCCCGGCCTGGGCGAGTTCGCCCAGCAATTCATTAATGGTTATCGCGTGCTGAGCAGCCAGCACCTCGGTCGGCGCCAGCAGCGCCGCCTGCGCGCCGGTATCGACCACCTGCAGCATCGCCCGCAGCGCCACCACCGTCTTGCCGGAGCCGACCTCGCCCTGCAGCAGCCGGTGCATCGGGTGCTCGGCAGCCAGCTCGTGCTCGATCTGGTCGGCAATCATGACCTGTTCACCGGTGAAGCTGAACGGCAGCCGGTCGGCGAACGCATCGACCAGCCCGCCCGCGATTCGGGGCCGGGCCACCGCCGGGTTGGCCGACATCTCGTGCCGGCGCTGGGCCAGGATCAGCTGCACCCCAAAGGCCTCGTCGAATTTCAGCCGGCGCTTGGCCTGGCCGTAGCTGTCCAGGTCGTCGGGCCGGTGGATCTGGCGCAGCGCGGTGTCGAGGTCCATGAAGCCCTGGTGGGCGAGCACCTCGACCGGCAGCGGATCGTCCAGCGGGTCAAGCATCGCCAGTACCTGCTGCATCGCGCGGGTGATCACCCAGGACGGCACCCCGGCCGCGGCCGGGTAGATCGGGATCAGGCTGGCCGCGAAGTCGGCGACCTGCAGCGCGTCGGACTCCTCGAACAGCAGGTAGTCCGGCGAGTTGAGCTGCATCCGGTTGCGGAACCGGCTGACCTTGCCGGCGAACATCCCGAAGGTACCCGGCCGCAGTTCGCGTTCGCGCCATGGCTGATTGAAGAAACTCAGCGACGCCTTGTGCCGGCCGGCTGAGATAACCACCTCGAGGATGTTGAGCTTGCGACCCGGAATCCGCTTCATGCTGGCTGATTCGACCTCGGCCTGGACGGTGACCTCGTCGCCCTCGACCAGCATCGACAGGTCGGTCAGCTCGCCCCTGCGATTGAACCGTCGCGGGTAGTGCCGGACGAACTCGCCCACCGTGGTCAGGCCGAAGGCCTTCTCGATCGGCTTGGCCGTCTTACCACCGATGACGTCGGCGAGCTTGGTGGATCTGGTGGCCATGGTCCAACCTTGCCAGATCGGTCAGACAGCGCGCGATGGCCTGTGGACGACGATCCGGCCACTGCCGCACGGATTGCCGGTAGCCAGCCTCACGGATTGCCGGTAGCCGGCCTCACTCGACCCCGATCAGCAGCGGGCAGTGCGGTTGCCCACCGGCCAAGCCGGTCACCTCGACCAGCGGGTGCCGCTCGCGCAGGTAGCGCTCAATCGCCTGGGCGGCCTGGCCGGCAGCCGGGTCGGCACCGGCCAGCACCGTGACCAGCTCGCCGCCGGCGGCCACCAACCGGCTCACCAGGCTGATCCCCATCGCGGTGATGTCCTGCCCGATCTCGACCACCTCGCCGTCGATCAGGCCGAGCACGTCGCCGGCCGAGCATCGGCCGGCGTAGGTGATCGAGTCGGCCTCGGCAATGCTGACCTCGGCGAACCTGGTCGCGGCGGCCGCCTCGGCAACCGCGATCACGTTGTCCTCGAACCGGCGTCCATCGTCGTGCACGGCCACCGCGGCCATCGCCTGCAGCGGCGACTTGGTCGGGACCACCGCCACCTGCAGGCCCTGCTCGCGCGCCAGTTCGGCGGCCTGCTCGGCCAGCCCGCCGTACTCGAGCGAATTCGGCAGCAGGATCAGCTGGCCGGCGCCGGTGTCGAGCAGCCCGGCCAGCACCCGCTCGACCGACAGTCCGCCGGCCTCGATGACCGACACGCCCTCCGAGCGCAGCAGCTCGGACAGTCCCTCACCCGGCGCGATCGCGACCAGCGCGACCCCGGTCCGGACGTCGGCCGCCGGTTCGGCCGCGATCTGGTCGGCGAACCGGACCACGGTGATCCGGTGCGGCCGGCCAGCCTCGATGCCGGCCTCGATCGCCGCGCCGACATCGTTGACGTGCACGTGGACGTTGTACAGCCCACTGCCGGTGCCGGCCACCAGCAGCGAGTCGCCTAGTTCGGCAAGGGTGGCCTTCAGGGTGCTGACCGCGTCCTCGCCGGCATGCAGCAGGTACTGCACCTCGTAACCGAACTCGGCGCTGCCGGCCTCGCGAGCGATCTCCAGCGCCGCCCGGTTGCGGGCGACCGGCCGGATCGGCCCGCGCGCGGCCGGCTGGCCGGTGATCACCGCGGCGAGCTCGTCCAGCAGCACCACCACGCCCCGGCCGCCGGCATCGACCACGCCGGCCCGGGCCAGCACCTCCAGCTGGTCCGGGGTGCGCCGCAGGGCAGCCTCGGCCGCGTCGGCACCCGCTCGGATCAGCGTCGCGAGCTCGGCTGCCGAGTCACTGGCCAGCAACTGCTCGGCTACCTCAGCAGCGGCTCGCAGGACGGTCAGCATGGTGCCCTCGACCGGTGCCGGCACCGCCGCGTAGGCCGCGTCGCTGGCTGCCCGCAGCCCCGCCACCAGCGCTTGGCCATCACCCTCGATCAGGTCGGCGAAGGCCTGGGCGAAACCGCACAGCAGCTGGGAGATGATGCCACCGGAATTGCCCTGCGCGCCGAAGACCGCGCCCTGGGCCATCGCCTGTAGCACCGACCCGGCGCCAGCGCTGCGGTCCCCGGATACGGCCTCGGCGGCGCTTCGCAGGGTGTGTGCGAGGTTGGTGCCGGCGTCGCCGTCGGCGATCGGGTAGACGTTGAGATCATTGATCTCGTTGCGATGCGCGGCAAGCGCGTCGGCCGCGGCGTGGCACCAGCGGCGGACCGCGGATGCGTCGAGCACCGTCAGCATCCGAGCGCTCCTGTCCGCCTTATTGGCCCGGCCCGCTGACCGTCCGGGTCACCCTACTGCGGCCGGCCCGGTTTGGATCGCTACGGCGGGCCTGGCTACACTTCGTTGGTTGCCCGGCGACGCTCGTGCCGGCACCGACACCTGTCTGATTCACCCGGAAATTTTGAGGAGGCCATTGTGGCCAGCCACTGCGATGTCTGCGGCAAGGGGCCCGGCTTCGGCATGTCCGTTTCGCACTCACACCGCCGGACGCACCGCCGGTGGAACCCGAACGTGCAGACCGTCCGCGCGCTGGTCGCGCCCGGCACCCGCCGCCGGGTGACCGTGTGCACCTCGTGCCTGAAGGCCGGCAAGGTCACCCGCGCCTAACCCGCACCACTAATACCGCCAAACGGCCGGTACCCCATCGGGTACCGGCCGTTGCGCGTGTCAGCGAAAGTGCTCGTGGCCGCCGTCGTTCCAGCGCAGCCCGTCCACCCGGACGCCGGAGCCCTCGTTGACCAGGCCGATCACCCGCCACGGCTCGGGCAGCCGGGTGCCGTTCGGGAAGGTCGCGGCCAGCGCGTAGTCATCGCCGCCGCCGAGCACCCAGGCCATCGGATCGCTGTTCAGCGCCGAGGCGACGTCACGCAGCTTGGCGGCCGGCTCCAGCGCGTCGGCGCGCAGGTCGATCCGCACCCCGCTGGCCTCGGCGATGTGCCCGAGATCGGCGACCAGCCCGTCAGAGATGTCGGTCATCGCGCTCGCGCCCAGCTCGGCGGCCCGGATGCCTTCGGCGTAGGGCGGCTCCGGCCGGCGGTGGGCGTTGACCACCTGCACCGGCGACCGGAAGCCTCGGGAGAGCACCGAGAAGCCGGCCGCGGCCCAGCCCAGCCGGCCGGCTACCGCGACCACCTCACCGGGACGGGCGCCGGACAGCCGCACCGGCGACCGACCGGCCAGGTCGCCCAGCGCGGTCACCGCGAGCACGATCAGCTCGGCCTCGCTGACATCGCCCCCGACCACGCCGGCACCGACCTCGGCGCATTCCTCAGCGAAGCCGGCCAGCAGCCCGTCCAGCCAGCTCAGTTCCAGGCTCGCCGGCACTGCCAGGCCGACCAGCAGCGCCGAGGGCTGCGCGCCCATCGCCACGATGTCGGCGAAGTTGCGGGCAGCGGCCTTGCGTCCGATGTCGTTGGCGGTGGACCAATCCCGGCGAAAGTGCCGGTTCTCCAGCAGCAGGTCGGTGCTGGCGACTACCCGGCCGTCCGCGCAGGCCAGCACGGCGGCGTCATCGCCTGGACCGACCACGGTGCTGGCAGGCTGGCGCAGGTTCGCGGTCAGCCGCTGGATCAGCCCGAATTCGCCCAGATCAGCAACGGTCCTCGGCTCGGAAATGGTGATCGGCCTCCCAGTGCCTGCTAGCCGCACGCAGATCCGATGCGCCGGTCGGCACACTCGAGTCCGACAGTGTCGGTGGTGTCAGTGGGACCGAAAGCTGGCGGTGCTCGCGGTCGGTGTCTAGGAGCATCCTCACATAGCCGATCGCCGACATTGCGCTAGGTTCATTCAGCGATACCTCAACCGCCCCGGTTTCACCTCGACGACGACTGACGCCAGCCACGACGAAAGGACGTCCCGTGCCCGATACGGTCAGTGCATACATTCTCATCCAGACCGAGGTCGGCAAGGCAGCCTCGGTTGCCCAGCAGATCGCCGGGCTGCAGGGCGTCACGCTCGCCGAAGACGTCACCGGACCCTACGACGTGATCGTGCGGGCCGAGGCACAGAACATGGACGAGCTGGGCCGGCTGGTGGTCGCCCGGGTGCAGGGCGTGGACGGCATCACCCGCACCCTGACCTGCCCGGTCGTGCACCTCTAGCCAGCAGCCGACCGCACCAACCGCTCGACAGCAGGACGCCCCATCGACGCCACCCGACGACGAGCAGCGGTGATCGCGACCGCGCTGGCGCTGCCGATCACCGTGATCCTGGCCTTCGTGCTCACCGCGCACGGCCGCGGCGGCACCGCGCACCCGGCCAGCAGCAGCCCCGGTCCGCTGCCTGCAGTGCCGGTGGCCGCACCGCCGAGCCCGTCCACCGCGGTTCAGGCCGCCTGCGTGAAGGTATTCGCCAAGCTGCCGGTGCAACTCGGCCAGCTGGCACCGCGCCGGACCGACACCGACTCCTCATTCGTGGCGGCCTGGGGCCAGCCGCCGACCGTGGTGCGCTGCGGGGTGGCCAAGCCGGCGATCTACGGCACGGCGCAGGCCGCCCAGCTGATCGATGTCAACTCGGTGATCTGGCAGCCGGATCCGCAGAAGGCCCAGACCGTGTTCACCGCCGTCGATCGCGGTGTCTACGTCGAGGTCACCGTGCCGGCCGGTGCCGACCTGCCGCTGACCTTGCTGGCCACCGCCGTCCAAGCCCTGCCGGCGACCTGCACCGCGACCGACGCGGCCGGTAATGTCAGCGCCAAGCTGCCGATCTGCCGCGGCTGACCCGAACGGTCAGCGACCGGCCAGCGCAGTCGCGATCAACCGGTCCAGCAGGTCGCAATAGCTGACCCCGGACGCCGCCCACATCTTCGGGTACATCGAGATCGAGGTGAATCCAGGCATCGTGTTGACCTCGTTGACGACCAGCCGACCTTCCGGGGTGAGGAAGAAGTCGACCCGAGCCAGGCCCGCGCAGTCCAGGGCCTGAAACACCTGGCAGGACAGCCGCTGCACCTCGGCCAGCACGCTGTCGCCGATCAGGGCCGGGACGTCGAAGTCCGAGCTGTCATCGAGGTACTTTGCATCGAAGCTGTACCAGTCGAAGTCCGGATGCAGCCTGATCTCGGCCGGCAGCGATGCGGTGATCGTGCCATCGGCGTCCTGCAGCACCCCGCATTCGAGCTCCCGGCCGAGCACCGCCTGCTCGATCAGGGCCTTCGAATCGAACTCGAAAGCCAGCTTCAGCGCATCGGGCAGGTCGTGCAGGTTGCTGACCTTGCTGATGCCGACGCTGGAGCCGGCCCGCGCCGGCTTGACGAACAGCGGCAGCCCGAGCGGCTCCAGCTGCTCGAAGTCCGGTGCCGGCCGGTCCCGGTGCGCGACCAGGTAGGGCGCCACCTCGATGCCATCGGCGGCCAGCACGATCTTGGCGAACACCTTGTCCATCGCCGCCGCGCTGGCTAGCACGCCGGAGCCGACGTAGGGCACGCCGGCCATCTCGAGCAGTCCCTGGATGGTGCCGTCCTCGCCGTAGGCGCCGTGCAGCATCGGGATGACCACGTCCACGCTGTCCAGCGCGGCGACCGCCGAACTCGACCGGAACAGTTGCAGCTCGCGTGGCGCGCCGGCCAGCTCGCTGCTGGCTGCCTGATCGGCTTGGTCGGGCTCGGCGACCTGCGGCAACTGCCGGTTGGCGATGATCAGGCTGCGCGGGTCAACCTCGGTGGGAATCCAGGCTCCTGATTGGGTAATCCCAATCGTCACGATCTCGTACTTCGCCGGGTCCAGGGCTGCCAGCACGCTGCCGGCGCTCACCACTGAGATCGGGTGCTCGCTGCTACGACCGCCGTAAATGACGCCGATTCTGATCCGCTTGGCCATGGCTGCCCACGCTAGCCCATCGTCATTCACTCTTGGTGGAGCGGCTCATCAGCAACTTCGCCGCAGCCATTGGCCCGAGATTACCGTTACATACCGAATCCATCACCCTGGTGATCGGGACGTCGACCCCGTGCCGGCTTGCCAGATCGAGCACCGACTTGCAGGACTTGACGCCCTCGGCGACCTGACCGTGGGTGGCCTGCTGGGCCTGTTCCAGGGTGTCGCCCTTGCCCAGCCGCTCGCCGAAGCTGCGGTTACGAGACAGCGGCGAGGCGCAGGTAGCGACCAGATCGCCGAGGCCGGCGAGGCCGGCGAAGGTCATCGGATCAGCACCCAGGGCCATCCCGAGCCGGGACGTCTCGGCCAATCCCCGGGTGATCAGCGAGGCAATGGTGTTGTTGCCGAACCCCATTCCGGAGGCCATCCCGCAAGCGAGCGCGATCACGTTCTTCACCGCGCCGCCGAGTTCGGTGCCGATCACATCGGTATTGGTATACGGGCGAAAGTACGGCGCGGTGCAGGCCTGCTGGATCGCCGCGCCGCGATCGGCGTCGGTGCAGGCGACCACCGTGGCGGTCGGCTGTTCCCGCGCGATCTCGCCGGCCAGGTTGGGGCCGCTGATCACCGCGACCCGATCGGGTTCTGCCTTGGCGACCTCGCTGATCACCTCGCTCATCCGC
>JBDSAN010000612.1:0-5173 GCA_039922115.1 Jatrophihabitantaceae bacterium | reverse complement strand
AGAAGCTGCAACGGATCTGGCGCGAGGAAGGGCTCCGCGTGCCTGTTCGGACTCGCCGCAAACGCCTCGGCACCTCCACCGCACCATGTGTCCCGAAAGCCGACGCCCCCAACAAGGTGTGGGCCGTGGACTTCCAGTTCGACTCGACCACCGACGGCCGCCCGGTCAAGATCGCCTCCATCATCGACGAGCACACCCGCGAATGCCTCGGCGGCCTCGTCGCCCGCTCCATCACCGGCGACCAGCTCATCAACGAGCTGGACCGCCTGGCCGACCAGCGTGGCTACCCGGCGTGCCGCGCTGCGACAACGGCCCTGAGCTGGCCTGCGCCGCGATGGCCGACTGGGCCGGCAAACGCCTCGGCCTGTCCTTCATCCCACCAGGCGAGCCGTGGCGCAACGGCTACGTGGAATCGTTCAACAGCCGGGTCCGCGATGAGTTTTTGAACGTAAATCTGTTCTGGTCCTCACCCACGCCAAGATCGTGATCGGCGACTGGAAGACCGAATACAACCACCACCGCCAACACTCAGCCCTGGGCTACCTCACCCCAGCCCGCTACGCTGCGATCTGCAATCACCAATGAAAACCAGGTGACTCTCACTCACCCTGGATCAATACATGGGGTCCTGCCACTCTCACAAAACCAGGTCAACCAGCGGGAGCCAGATCAGTTCTTCATCGACCCAATAGGAGCAGAGGACCGCTGCGCCGTTGCCGATGATGCCGGGGATGCGGCCCACCAGAGGTTGGCGGTGATGTCGGTCTGTCGGCGGACACCGCGGTAGGGGTCCTTGCGGGTTTGCCGATCGATCCAGCTCACGATGGTGGGGCGCCGCCCGCTGCGACGTTGCCCCAACACTCGCACCGGGACCTGGGTGCACGTCTGCGGCTGAACACGGGCGGTACCCGCCGGCCGTGTGAGGTAACGACTTGCGCATTTCCCACCGTACAACTTCCTTGCACACACTATGGTGACCGTGTTAGCTTCTACGCCCTAACGGTCGGACGATAGTCGTAGATTTCTGGTCGCTGCCATCGCATGAAACGCCATTGATTTACGGGGGAACAATGAAGCCACTCACGTCACGAGGTAGCTGGCTGCGATCGTATCGGCGCAAGGTAGCAGTCGTAGCCGTCGGCATCGCGGTACTTTCGATGCTCCAAAGCCATCCCGCCATCGCCAGCGCTCCTGGCCTGACTCATATCCTGCCTACGAGAAACGGTTCGGTTCGTGGGCCTGGCGCGCCATTGCCGCTCGTTAAGCCACACACTGCTAGCACGACGACATCCGAGCCGCCGTGTAAGAGCCCGACGACCCGGTACCTGCCAAAAATTGGCAATGTCACGGTCTACTACTGCCCGATCTGGACTCAGGCCGGCGTGTGGGACATGGAGGGTCAGTCGAATTATCCCGGCGGTGACGCGCCTATCGGCTACCTGAACAGCACGGGCTATGCCAACTGGTTCGTCTGCGGCATCTTCTCGCGGTACATGCAGAATTGGTATGCACTGACCGAGGCTGATAACGGCCAATGGGGGATGGTTTCCGGCTATTACTACGCCGGTACGTCGAACTACTGGCCGAACCCGCTGCCAGGGTGCACCGGAACCGAAATGTCGAAGTACGGAGAGGGTTGGCAAGGGCAGTACGAGTGGTCGACGTACTTTGCCAATTATGCGCCGAATCCGTGGGAGCACTTCTATAACGACTAAGCTTCGGCCTAGTGGGTCAGTCCGCAGGAAGCTGGGATGGTGGCGAGGTCAACCCCTTTTACGGTGGCAGCGTTCTGGCCGATGACGAGGGTGACTTCACTGGTCGACCCGCCTGGTTGCAACTGGGATCCAGGCACTATTTCGCGCAGTGCGTTGGCTTCGTGAGCTAGTGCCTCTGGAAATCTGATGACTGTGGCATTGATCGGGTCGGAGTTACCTACCCCGTCGATGACATATCCGAGGGTCGCAAGTTTCTGCGCAGTATAGTTGGACGCGCATTGGTAACCGCTGCCGTTGAGCACCTTGATATGAGGCGCAGGAGTGCCAGACAGTGGCGCTGCGGTCACGCTCGACGACGTCGGCGCAGCCCGGGTCGACTTGATCGCCTTAACGGTTGTGTGCGTGCACCCCGACACGAGTGCTGCAGTAAGCAGCGGCAGCATCCAAGCCGGGTAGCTTCGGCATGAACCATCAACTAGATTATGTTTGTGCCGAGCGGTCACTGAATACCCCCCGTTAGTCGGAATCGAGTGAACACTACCGGCACCTTACGCGGTTGTCGGCGGCCATGCTCGGGTCGTTGAGATCTCCCATCCTGGCTCGGGTTGAGTTAGTCCGTCTTCGGTAGTAGCAGCCGAGGTAGGTCCGCTTCACTCTTCAGCGCTTCACCGTGAGCCATTTGCACACCGCCGCGCGAGGTCGACACTGACGTAGCGGCGTCGACCCCCTCGGTGAGGGCCCGCCCTGGTCACTGTTGACAGTCGGTGTCCGCCCCCCGGCACCTTATTTCGTGCACGCGTCTGGACGTCTCGCCGAGCAGTGTGGGCCCCCGCCTTCACCTAGCCCGTCGCGCACATAGCCTGTCGCGGACGATGTCGTTAGCAAGCCGAGCAGTACAGCTAGGGATACAGCAAGCAATACACCTAGCTACGTAACCGGCTTGCGAGAACCCTGTCCAGCCAGCTGGCGACCTGTTCGACATTCCGCAGGCGCGGCGAGTAGTCGAGCCGACAACGCAGACGACGATTCGGGTCACCGACAGCCAGCTCGAGGCAATGGGGGAGTTGGCCGCTACCCACGACGTCAACAGGTCTGAGTTGATAGCAGCAGCGCTTCAGCTTTACCTGCAGTGATCGGGCGTCGAGAGAGGCAGCATCAAGGCCGAGGCAGTGGCGCGGCGGCGGGCTGGGAGACGGTCGCGCGACAACCACACAATGGATCCGGGGGACGGCGTTCCCGCGGGTACGGCTGGCAGACGGCACAGCCGTGATCCTGTGAATATCTTATGTACATGCCATCTTAGGTCGTTTTATCAAATCCATGAAGCAGGCTCTACGGGTTTGGATCACCCGCCTACGGCTCAACTAGCCGCGATCTAGGGAGCCTAGGTGCCTGCTGCGTCGACCCCTCGTAAGTTTCGTGCGCTTGGCACGTTCGGGATCAGTGTGCTGTGTCTGGCACTTGCCAGCGCTTTTACTCAGGCCTACGCCGCACCTGCGCCGACCCACACCGCCAAGGCTGCGAGTGGGGGATCCTCGACGACAGCTGCATCGGTCATAGATCCGGCTGATGTCACGGTCGATGGTTGGGGCGATGGTTCGGGATATCACGTCGAGGTGGGCCGGGGTGCGGGTAACTTCGCTTGGCGCGAGGTTGCGCTGATCAAGCCGGCTGGTTTGGACGTATCGAGTTGGACGGGTTATCAGTGCGTGTCCGGTGATGGCAGGTTCGCCGCGGTCACGATGGAGCCGACGTTACTGGTCAACCAGCAGGCCGCACGTGATCGTGGCGCCTTCGCCTATTCGGTGGATCTCGATACCGGCAAGGTGGTGCCGGTCGCCTCGGGGGTGGCGTTGAAGTATTACTCGCCTGGGTGCGGCGTCGCCGACCAGGCGGCTTTCACGATCAGCCTTGGCAGCAACGACGAGCGCACCGAGGTGCTCTCGGCGAATCTGGCCACCGGCGCCATCACGCAGAGCGCCACCGTCGCCGGCCAGGTGACCTCGACTGTTCCGACGGCCGGTGGCCTGGTCGGGGCGATGGGTTCGAACCTGGTGCACTGGCCCGCCGGCACGACTGGCGCGCCGACCTTGCTGGCCCGGACGCCCGGCGACGTCTATGACCTGCATCCAACCGCTGACGGTGGCCTGAGCTTTCTCAACGCCAACCCGAACTCCGCAACCGCGATTGCGCGGCATGAGCTACACGGCAGGCTGACGCAGTTGGCGACCGGACCGCTGACGCGGCTACAGCTGTTCGCGGGCAGGTCCGGTCGTACCGTGCTCAGCGGTTCGATCAGTTCCGACATCGCGGCTAACGCCAGTGCTGGTGACAAGGTGGTGCTCGACGCGGGCCTGTCCAACGGCGCGATGAACTCGTCGCTGGACGGCAATGTGCTGCTCGGTGATCCAGCTGGCAAGCAGAGCGACCCGCAGGTGCTGTTGACCTCGACCAAGAAGCTGAGTTCAGCCCGCCGGGCGAGCTCAACCGATCGGCCGACTGTCGCTACCGCGAGCTATCACGCGCCTGGCGTGCTCAGCCAGCCGGCCGAACCCGCGCCGCAGGTGAAGCTGCAACCGCGCGGGGATGCGGCCTACGTCGCACCTAAGAACGCCCCGAACTCCACCGGCCCGAGCGTGCAGGCGCCGGCCACGGCTCAGACGCCGACCTGTGCGGTGCCGCGGCTGGACCCGAACAAGCAGGTCATGCAGCCGAGCCCGGCCCAGGTGAACTGGGCTGCCCAGTTGGCCGAGCAGGGCCTGTTGACCGCCGCCAACGGTTATTCCCGTCCGGCCAACTTCGACAACCTCGGCCTGGTCGCCTACGCCCCTAGCGATGACTTCCCGCCGATCCCGCTCAGCCACCCGTCCGGCAGCACCACCACGCTGGTGCCACGGTCGGTCTACCTGGCGATCATGGCGCAGGAGTCGAACCTCTCCCAGGCCTCATGGCACGCCCCCAAGGGCATGGCCGGGGACCCGCTGATCGCTGACTACTACGGCGCCGGCGGCGACATCGTCTCGATCAACTACGCCGGTGCCGATTGCGGTTACGGCATCGGCCAGGTCACCGACGGCATGCATGTCGGTGACACCCAGTTCTCCGCGCACGGCCAGATCAAGATCGCCGTCGACTACCAAGAGAACATGGCCGCCGGGCTGCAGATCCTGCAGAGCACCTGGAACCAGCTCTACGCCGCGGGCATCACCGCTAACGGCGGCGACCCGAGGTACCTGGAGAACTGGTACTTCGCGGTCTGGGCGTACAACTCAGGTATCCAGCCCAACGCCGCGAACGGCAACACAACTGGTTGCACCCCCGGTCCGTCGTGCACCGGCCCGGACGGCACCTGGGGTATGGGGTGGTCCAACAATCCCGAGAACCCGGACTACCCGCCGAGCCGGTTGCCCTACCTGCAGGCGACCTACGCCGATGCCGCGCACCCGTCCAGTTGGCCT
>JBDSAN010000611.1:0-3315 GCA_039922115.1 Jatrophihabitantaceae bacterium | reverse complement strand
CGCGTGCGGCAGCAACCGGGCTTCATAGGCCGGCAGTAGCTCGTCCGGCAGCACGAAGGAGGCTTTCACGATGGCCTCGGCCTGCTCGGTCGTCAGTACCCCGTCCGACAATGCTTGCATGGTGGCGGGCAGTCGAACCGCCAACTGCTCAGCGTGCGCGAGCCGGGTGCGGGCCTGCCCGCTGGACAGTGCCAGCGCCGCGCCAACCTCTTCGACGCACCATTGCTGCTCGGTTGCGTCGCTGGTGACGATCAAGGCCAGCAACTGCCGCTCGCGGCCGGCCAGCCAAGCCAGCTGGCGGCGCACCGCGATCAGCGCGTCCACCCTGGCTGCCGGGTCCAGCCGACTCAGCTCGGTAGCGCCCAGCCGCGCGATCTCGGCAAGGCCGGGAGCGGCTGCGGCCAGGCCTTCGGAGATCGACAGGCCAAGATCGGTCCCGATGTCGTTGATCGGTTCAGCTGCCGTCACCGCGCCCAGTTCGGCTCCGAACGACACCCCGTACCAGCCATCGTGTTCCGGCGGTGGCTCGGTCGGCAGGTCGGCCTCGTGCAGCGGCGGCAGGAACGTCCACTGATCGGGATCGAACTCAGTTGCGGTCACAGGTCGACAGTAATCGAACATAGATTCGATTACAAGGCGAACATTAAGGCACCGCGAATGTGATGTCGCTGGACATCGGTTACGGCAAGGCGAAATACGGCAACGCGAAACTAGGGAAGCTGGCGGAGTCGATCCTCACACTGCGCGGCAACCTCGCCGACCTCGGCCAGGGTGCGGGCCAGGTCAGCCTGCCGGGCTCGCAGGTCCTCGGTGATCTCGCCCAACCGGCTGAGCAGGGTCTGTAGTTGCCGGCGTTCAGAGCTGGCCGCGCCGTCGTACATGCCGACGATCTCGCGGATCTCGGGCAATGACATGCCGAACCGCTTGCCACGCAGGATCAGTCGCAGCCGCACCCGATCACGATGGTTGTAGACCCGGCCGCCGGCCGCGCGGGCCGGTGCGATGAGCCCCTCGGCTTCGTAGTGGCGCAGCGTGCGGGTGGTGACGCCAAGCTCGTCGGCCAGTTCGCCGACCGTCCAGAGCCGATCAGGTTGGGCTTCCGGAGGCGAGCTCATACCGGCTATAGTCATTTACGTTGACGTAAACGTCAATACCGAGCCCGGCGCCCGGCCCGCGCCAACCCCCGCGAGCCGCCGGTCCTGCCTCCTGGGAGTGGCCATGTCCTTCGAGCTGTCAGCCGATCACGAGCTGTTCCGCAAAGTCGTTCGCGAGTTCGCCGAGTCCGAAGTCGCGCCACACGTCGCTCAGTGGGATCGGGAGCACTACTTTCCGACCGAACTGGTCGCCAAGATGGGTGAGCTGGGCCTGTTCGGCCTGGTGGTTCCGGAGCAGTACGGCGGCAGCGCCGCTGATTTCACCTCGCTGTGCGTGGCGATCGAGGAACTTGGTCGGGTCGATCAGTCAATCGGCATCACACTGTCGGCCGGCGTCGGGCTGGGCATCAACCCGATCCTCACCTTCGGCAGCGACGAGCAGAAGCAGCAGTGGCTGCCCGACCTGGTTGCCGGCCGCAAGATCGCCGGCTTCGGCCTGACCGAGCCAGAGGCAGGCTCGGACGCCGGCGCGACCAAGACCCGGGCCGAGCTGGTCGATGGCGAGTGGATCATCAATGGTGCCAAGGCATTCATTACCAACTCCGGATCGTCCATCACATCGTGCGTGACGGTGACCGCGCGGACCGGCACGGTCGAGGGCAAGCCGGAGATCTCAGCGATCATCGTCCCGAGCGGTACCGCCGGTTTCGAGGCGCAGCCGCCCTACGACAAGCTTGGCTGGCGAATCTCGGACACCCACGGCCTGGTTTTCGATGACTGCCGGGTTCCCGAGGCGAACCTGGTGGGCAATCGTGGCACCGGTTTCAAGCAGTTCCTGGCGATCCTGGACGACGGCCGGATCGCGATCTCGGCGCTTGCGGTGGGGTTGGCCCAGGCGTGCCTGGAGGAATCGGTGCGCTATGCCAAGCAGCGGAGCACCTTCGGCAAGCCGATCGGTTCCCGGCAGGCGATCGCGTTCGCGATCAGCGACCTGGCGGTGGCGGTCGAAGCGGCCCGCAACCTCACCTACAAGGCGGCCTGGCTCAAGGACAGTGGCCGGCCGTCCGGGCAGGTCAAGCAGGCCGCGGCTATCGCCAAGCTCTACTCGACCGAGGCCGCGGTGTCGGCGACCCGGGTGGCCACCCAGGTGTTCGGCGGCTACGGCTTCATGGAGGAGTACCCGGTGGCGCGCTTCTACCGGGATGCCAAGATCCTCGAGATCGGTGAAGGCACGTCAGAGGTGCAGCGGATGGTCATCGCGCGCGGCCTCGGCCTGCCGGTCGAGTAGCGCCAGCACCCCGACAGTTGCTGACTTAGGAGAGCCAACACGTGAGTGATGCTGAGAAGGTAGCGGCGGCCCGGCGGGCGACGCTGGCCCCGCACGCCAAGGCGGCGGCAAAGCTGGCCGGTGCGAACAAGCTGTACGTCCGCGACCGGCTGGACTTGCTTTTCGACGCCGGGACGTTCGTCGAGGACTCGCAGCTTGCCAATGCCACCGCGGTGGGGTTGCCGGCCGATGGTGTGGTCACCGGGCATGGCCTGGTGGACGGCCGGCCGGCCCTGGTGGTGGCCAATGACCCTACCGTCAAAGCAGGTTCCTGGGGTGCCCGGACGGTGGAGAAGATCATCCGGATCACCGAACGCGCGCTGGTCGAGGAGCTGCCGATCTTCTGGCTGATCGACTCGGCCGGTGCGCGGATCACCGACCAGGTCGCGCTGTTCCCCGGCCGGCGTGGAGCGGGCAGGATCTTTCACAATCAGGTTGCGCTATCAGGCAAAGTGCCCCAGATTTGCTGTCTATTCGGGCCGTCGGCGGCCGGTGGTGCCTACATTCCGGCGTTCTGCGACATCGTGATCATGGTCGAGGCCAATGCCTCGATGTACCTCGGTTCGCCCCGGATGGCTGAGATGGTGGTCGGTGAGAAGGTCAGCCTGGACGAGATGGGCGGTGCCCGGATGCACGCCACCGTGTCCGGCTGCGGTGACAACCTGGCCGCTGACGACGCCGATGCGATCGAGCAGGCAAAGCTGTTCTTCTCCTACCTGCCGCTGAACTGGCGGCTTTCAGCACCGTCCTACACGGCCGAGCCACCGCTGGTCGAACTGGCCAATGACGTTGTTCCGGTGGCTGAATCGATGCCGTTCGACATGCACCTGGTGGTCGATGGCCTGATCGACGACGACTCGTTCTTCGAGATCAAGCCGGAATTCGCTGCCGAAC
>JBDSAN010000610.1:0-4869 GCA_039922115.1 Jatrophihabitantaceae bacterium | reverse complement strand
AGCAACGCCGCCAGTACCCGGGCCACATCCGCGAGCTTGGTGGTCTTCTCCACGCCGATCGAATCGGTACAGCCCACCGAGCGCAAGCCGCTCGCAGTCGCCGCTTCACCGAACTTGCGCAGCAGGTGGCTGCGCCCGCTGCCGGGCTCGCCCGCTAGCAGGATCACCGAGCCGGCTGGTTCGCTGAGCCGTCCGATCAGCCGTGACCAGAGCTCAGCCCGTCCGACCGGTCCGGTGACCACATCAAGCCTCGGACGGTGGCGGAGGCGGCGGCGCCTGCGGCCCGGCCTGGTAGACCACGCCGGCTACCGTCCCGCCCGAGATCGTCGCACCGCGGGCATCGACCGCGCCGACGATGTGGCCCATCAGCGTCCAGTTCGGCGTCCCCGGCTGCGCCTGTGCTTCGAGCACCGCGGCGACCTCAGCACGGAACGACTCGTCAACTTCGAGCTGTTCGCGAACGATTCGTTCCATCGCCTCGCGAACCAGGTCCGGATCTTCCTCGAATACCGAGAGCACCCGCTGGTCCTTGTCCGAACGAGGGCTCGACTTCACCCGATTCCAGAGCGTGCCAGCAGCTTCGGTCAGCTTGTCGGCTACCGCGTCAGAGGCCGAGCCGGCGAGTTTCTCGCGTAGCTTTTCAGCACCTTCCTTGACGAACGGCACCAAGAACGACGAAACCAATGAAGTCGCCATAACCGCGATCTCAATCACAGCTCCCCCAAGAGTGCGACCGCCAGATTGCCTTATCGTATCGGTAATTCACCCGCAGTGACCGATGTATTTCACAGCGAGATCAGCTGGGCCGGCCGCGCTGTCCAGCGCCGGCAGCCGGCGCCGCGGCCTGGAACCTGCTCACGCTGACCGCCTCTTGCGCGGCCAACCGCAACTGGGCCAGCAACTCGCCATAGATCACCGTGCCAACCGCCACCCGGCGGGCAGCGACGGCCCGGTCCGTTCCCGAGGAAATGTGGCCGACCTCGACCTCGGCCAGCGCCCAGGCAGCCTCGGCCCATGGCCGCAAGCTCTCGGCATCGATCTTCTCGTGCTGGCCGGCCAGCGCGTCCAGCACGCCGGCCAGCGACCCGACCAGGGTCGAGCCAGGGGTCAGCTGCCAGCCGAGATCGGCCAGCAGGGCGCGGGCCGGTTCCGGGTCGGTGCCGGTCGAGGCGGTGCGGGCAACCGAGGTCTGGGTGATCCGCAGCAGTTCCAGCAGCGGCAGCTGCTCGTCGTCCACCGCGCTCAGCACGGTGCCGATGGTGGCGACCGGCAGGTCTGCGATCTCGCGCAGGGCGCGGATCAACCGCAGCCGCTCCAAGTGAGTTTCACCATAATCTGACTGGGTTTTCGAGACCGGATTGCCCGGTTGCAGCAGCTGTTTGCGCAGGTAGAACTTGATGGTGGCGACCGGCAACTCGGCCCGCCGAGCGAGCTCTGAGATCCGCATCTGACCTCCGGTGGACTTATTGGATAGTGGCGCTATCCTATCATTGGATACTGAAACTCTCTAAGGAGCCTCGATGACCCAGAAACCGATCCTGGCAGCCATGACCGCGGATCCGGACAGCGACGTGGTGCTGTTCCTGATCGGCATGCGGATCAATCGCTGGCGCAGCGTCCGGCAATGGCTTCCGGTGTTTCGGGCGATGAAGCCAATGATTCGCGAGATGTTGAGCAATCCGTGCTCGGGTTGCCTGTCTGCCCGGACCTATATTTCCGGACGCACCGTGCTCACCGTGCAGTACTGGAACTCCACCGAGCAACTGATGGCGTACGCCCACGACGCGCAGGCCAGACACCTGCCGGCCTGGCGCGCCTTCAATCGCTACGCCGCTGCCGGTGGCGCGGTGGGCATCTTTCACGAGACCTACCCGATCGGCCGTGGCGGCGCCCGAACCCTGCCGATCAAGCACGGCGGCTCGGAAACCCTCTACCGCTCGATGCCCCCGTTCGGGCTGGCCCGGGCGACCGACAGCCTCACCCAGCGGCGCGCGCCCCGGCCAGAGCCGCATCCGCCCGGCCGGCGGCTGTCCGGCCGCCGCTAAACCCGCGGTGCTGCTGATCAGCCTGCCGGTCATCACCCCTGCAGGGCAAGGATAAGGAGGACAGCCTCCACCACAGTCATGGACGCTTGGCCGGACCGC
Organism: Jatrophihabitantaceae bacterium; assembly: GCA_039922115.1. GTDB lineage: Bacteria > Actinomycetota > Actinomycetes > Mycobacteriales > Jatrophihabitantaceae > Jatrophihabitans_A. The sequence continues at coordinate 2,725 of JBDSAN010000610.1, read as the reverse complement.
AATTTGCCGGCACAGTTCGCATCGCCTGAGTCCTTCGCGCCGGTGCCCTGCCGGTCCGACCCGACAGCGCGCACGCCGAACCCGCGCTGAGGAAAGGAAAAGACGTGACTCAGCTGGACCCGATCTCGGCCCTCAACGCCGAGTGTGACGACCTCGACCGGATGGTCAGCGACCTGTCCGAGCAGCAGTGGAACGCCGACACGCCTGCCCCCGGCTGGACGGTCGCTCACCAGATCGCCCACCTGGCGGCAACTTTCAAGATGGCCGGCCTGGCCGCGGCCGATCCGGATGCCTTCGTCGCGGTAGTCAGCAACCTGAGTTCCAACTTCAACGCCAACGTCACCCACGCCCTCGGCGAGTACCTCAACGATTCGCACGAACTGCTACTCAGCCGCTGGCAGGACGAGCGCGCCAAGGCGGTCAAGTCGCTGGCCGCGGTGCCGGCCGACCAGGTGGTGCCGTGGCTAGTCAACCCGCTGCCACCGGCGATCCTGGCGATGGCCGGCATGATGGAGGCCTTCGCGCACGGTCAGGACATCGCCGACGCGCTCGGCGTGCAGCGCGAGCGCACCGACCGGATCAAGTACCTGGTTGCCTTCGCGGTGCGCACCTGGGACTTCGGCTACCAGGCTCGCGACGAGCAGCCGCCGAAGGTCGAGTTCCACTTCGAGTTGCGCGCTCCGTCCGGCGCGATCTGGGAGTTCGGGCCGACCGATGCCAGCCAGCGGATCACCGGCTCGGCCGTCGACTTCTGCCTGCTGACCACCCGGCGCCGGCATCGCGAGGACCTCGACATCGTCGCGGTCGGCGTCGATGCCGAGCACTGGGTCGACATCGCGCAGTGCTATCGCGGACCAGCCGGCGACGGCCGAACCCCTGGCCAGTTCAGCGGCTGATCACTGGCCGGCCTTGGCACAGCCGAAGATGCCCGGCCAGTCAGCTGCGGCGCAGACTTCAACTCAGCCGTCCGGACCGCGGCAGGTCAGCGCGCGGATCGGCGGATCGGCGCGGACGCGACCGGCGCCCAGCTGCCAACCCGAGCAACAAGACACCTCGCCGGCGGCGATCGATCGGTGAATCGTGGTCCAGAACAGGGAGAAACTCATGCAGCAAGCCAGCCCGGAGCCGGACACCGTCGATCAGGAAGCCGACCACGAGGAAACCGTCAAGGTGATGACCCTGGAGGCCTTCGCCGACACGATCATTCCTGGTAACAAGCGCTATCCGGACGATCGCGCGATTGCCGGAGTGTCCATCGACGGCGGTTCGGTGGCGGCCGGCGCGCTGGAACTGCTCGAGTCGCCGGCCGGTGGGCTGTCCCAGTGGCTGGGCGGGCTGGCCGGCATGCTGAACGGCCACGCCAGCAACTTCGCAGCCGAGCAGGGCATCGAGCTCGATGACAGCGTGCCGGCCTTCGTCAGCCTCAGCTACGAGCAGCGCGCACAACTGGTGCTGGTGCTCACCGCGTGGGATCACCCGGAGCGCCAGGGCTGGGTCAACCTGGTCATGTTCAGCAACATGGCCTACGACACCGGCGCTCACCTGCACACCGTCGACGCGCTGGCAGCCGGCCACCCCGGCCTGCTCTCGCTGGGCTTCGCGCCGCCGGACCCGGACGGGCTGTGGCGCTTTCCGAATTACACATACGGCCGGCCGCTGGCCCGGATCCACCCGGACACCACCCCGAAGGGGAGCCCCAAGTGACCCACACCGAGAGCACCGACGTACTCATCATCGGCAGCGGATTCGGCGGCTCGATCGCCGCGTATCACCTGGCTGCCGGCGGCGCGAAGGTCGTCGTCCTGGAGCGCGGGCCGTGGCTGGACGCCGATGACTACGACCAGGATTTCAACCTCGGCTCGTCGTCCACCCGGATCTTCGAGTTCACCGTCGGCAATGGCATGAGCGTGCTCGGCGGCAACTGCGTCGGTGGTGGCAGCGTCGTCTACTTCGCCACCATGCCGCGCGCCCCCTGGTACACCTTCGAGCGGCACGGCAGCATCGGACGCCGGATGTGGCCGTCCACGATCAACCGGGCGAGCCTGGATCCCTGGTACGACCGGGTCGAGGAGTCGCTGCCGGTCAGCCAGCAGAAGTGGGAGACCGTACCGTTCGCGGGCGGGCTGTGGGCCGCTGCCTGCAACAACGCCGGGCACACCTGCAATCCGGTGCCGGCCGCGGTCGACGTGGCCAAATGCACCAACTGCAACTGGATGATGTCAGGCTGCAAGTTCGATGCCAAGCGCTCGCTGCTGCTCAACTACCTGCCCGGCGCGCTGGCACATGGCGCGCAGATCCGTCCGCTGCACGAGGTGCAGAAGATCACCAGGGACGCCCCCGACGGTGGCTACCGGGTGCACTACAACACCCTCGACGACGTCGACTACCGGATCCAGACCGGCGGCGGGGCGATCGATGCCAAGATCGTGATCGTGGCTGCCGGGACGGCCGCCACCCCGGTCATCCTGCAGCGCTCGGAAGCCGATCTCGGCCCGATGCCGCACGCGGTCGGCCGGTACTTCTCCGGCAACGGCGAGCGGCTCAACACCGCGATCCTCAATGAGGATCGGGTGCGCGACGTGCTCGGACTGGCCCGGCCGGACGGCGTGCCGTACGAGGGCTACCAGATCGGCAAGGGCCCGTGCGTGGCCACCTGGGACCAGCTCGACGGTGCCCTGCCCGAGTACAGCCGGTTCTCGCTCGAGCAGCTGTACTTCCCGCCCGG
>JBDSAN010000609.1:0-11626 GCA_039922115.1 Jatrophihabitantaceae bacterium | reverse complement strand
CCCTGCCGCATGCCCTGGGTCGGGTCATGGTTCTCGAAGAACACGCTGAGCAGCTCGGCGTAGCTGATCTCGGTCGGGTCGAAGATCACCCGGACCACCTCGGTGTGCCCGGTGCGTCCGGTGCAGGTCTGCTCGTAACTGGGGAACGCAGTGAACCCGCCCGCGTAGCCGACCGCGGTGGACCAGACCGTCGGCAGCTGCCAGAAGTCCTTCTCGGCACCCCAGAAGCAACCCATCCCGAACACTGCGGTGTCCAGGCCGTCGAGGTCGAACGGCTCCCGAATCCGGTGACCGTTCACGAAGTGGGTTTCAGGCACCGGGTACTGGTAGTCCGCTGCTCCGCGCAGCGCGTTGTCGGCGGTCACCAGCTCGCCCTTCGGACGCAGAAAGCTCATGCGTCCAGGCTAGGCGATTTCTGGCGCTCCGCCAGCAACCCGGTTACCCGGTCACCGGATCGTCAGATCCTCGGCCGGCCGATCCCTAACGCCGGCGGCGGGGCACGCGTACGCTGGCCACATGACCGAATGGGGCATCGATACGCTTTTCAATCCTGGCAAGCGCCACATGGATGAAGAAAAGCGCCGGCTGCAGTCGACCCGCGAAGAGATCGGTGACTCCTCCGGTGGCAAGCGGATCGACCTGGAATCCGGAGTCGTCCGGATCGCGCGGCCCAAGCAGGACGCGCCGCCGGCAACCGAACCCGACGACGCTGCCGAGGACAAGGCCGAAGCCGGTGCAGACGAAGCCACCTCGGACGAAGCTGCTTCGGCCGAGGCCGACGCAGCTGACGCTGACCGGTAGTCGCCGAGCCCGGTAGGCGGCAACCTGCCCAGGCTGGTCGAGAGCTAATTCGACGGCCTAATTCGACTTGGGCGACAGGTCCGTCGCGCTGAAGGTGGTGGCCGGCTGACCGGCGATCTGCAACTGGTACCGGTGGCCAGCCACGAACGGCGTTGAAGCGTAGTAGAGCGCAGCCTGAGTCAGCCGGTTGGTGCCGAGCAGGAACTGCCTGGCCAGCGACCCGGACGGGTAATCAGCCGCGGTCAGCGCGCAGGTCACCAGCGTGCTGCCACTGGTCAGGTCGATGATGCTGGCGCCGGTCTGCGCGGCCGCCGAGCCCACCGGCCACTGCATGACGATCGGTGCCGACACCTCTGAGCGAGCACCCCAGCCATAGCAGGACGATCCGGCTCGCGAGTCCCGAAACGGTTCAGGTGACTCGCTGCCGACCTGGTAGGACAGCAGCGGGGTGGCCGCTCCATTGCCCGGGAACGCTATGGTCTGGCCCCGGTAGCTACCGGTCCGGCCGCGGTAGACGTCCACCGAGGCGGTGAAGGGATAGGCCTGCGGCCTGGCTCCGGTCGGGTTCGCGGTGTAGTAGGCGGCATAACCGGTGCTACGCAAGCGCGGTTCGAGCAGGGTCAGGGCATGAAAGCCGGCGACGAACCAGTTCGACACCGCGGCCCGGTCCGTGATCGGGGCGTCCACCCGGGTGATGTTGCTGTTCAAGGCGGCGGCCTGTCCGAGCGCGCTGGCGTACGGGTTGGCTGGGCAGCCGCCGGCCGGCTCGGTGAGCTCATCGTGCACGTCGGTCTCGCAGCCGAGCGAATGATCGGCCAGGTAGCGGACGTGCACAGCTTCACCGGCCTCGAAGGCGGCATTGCGCTGGACCGGAGCCAAACCGGCCAGGCTTCGGAAGTAGCTGATCCAGGCGTAGCCGCCCTGGTCGGAGGCTGGAGCCAGGTTGCCGGCGGTGGAGTTCGCGCCGGCGGCGGACGGCAACCAGAGCAGGCCAGCGGTGATCAGCGCCGCGACGCAGCTGAGCGCGAGGGCGGTTCGTCGGCGCACCAGCACGCGCTGCACACTCCCTGCAGTAATGAGGACTACAGAGAGTTACTAATCCACAGTGCCGACCTCAGCGGGGGCTAGCTAGCCGAACGTAGTCAGATCGTTACCTTAGGTAATCGGGCCCGATCAGGCTCGGTTCGGGTCGCAGTATTCGAGCAGCTTGCTGGTGGCCGTCACACCGAGGCTGGGTCGGTCCCCGAACACCGCCGGGGTGGGCTCGGCGAGCCGGGTCTGCAGGTAGCTTTCGGCCAGCACCGAGCGGCCGGGCAGGTCGCTAGCTCGGACCAGCAACGAGGCCTGCAAGGTGCGGGCAAGCAGGCCAGCCAGCGACCGCGCTGAGCGCGCGTCGGCGTCCGGATCGGCGCCCAGGTCGGCCATTCGCTTGGCCAACTCATCGACGGCTTGGTCCAGCCGAGGATCGGCACCGGCGGTGCCAGCCAGCTCGGTGGTCAGCGCTTGCACCGTGGCCGGCTCCCGGCTGATCGCGCGGATGACGTCCAGCGCGATCACGTTGCCCGAGCCTTCCCAGATCGAGTTCAGCGGCGACTCGCGAAAGTACCGGGGCAGCGGTGATTCCTCGACGTAGCCGGCACCGCCCAGGCATTCCAACGCTTCACCGACCACCGCCGAGGTGCGCTTGCACACCCAGAACTTGGCTGCGGCGACTGCCAGTCGCAGCAACGGGGCCTCGTCCCGGTCAACCGCTTGGGCCAGCCGGACGAACAGTGCCATCGCGGCCTCGACCTCGATCGCGAGATCGGCCACCACCTCGTGCATCAGCGGCTGATCGACCAGCTTGCTGCCGAAGGCGGACCGGCCGGCGATGTGGTGCATCGCCTGGGTGAGCGCCGATCGCTGCACCGCGGCCGAGCCGATCACGCAGTCCAGCCGGGTCATGCTGACCATGTCGATGATGGTGCGCACGCCCCGGCCGGGTTCACCGACCAGCCAGCCGGTGGTCTCGGCGAACTCCACCTCGGACGAGGCATTGGACCGGTTGCCCAGCTTGTCCTTCAGTCGCTGGATGGCGAACGGGTTGCGGGTGCCGTCCGGCAGCACTCGTGGCACCGCGAAGCAGCTCAGCCCGACATCGTCGAGGTGTGCCAGCACCAGGAACAGGTCGCACATCGGAGCCGAGCAGAACCACTTGTGGCCGGTCAGCCGGTAACTGCCGTCGGCAACCGACCGGGCCTGGGTGGTGTTGGCCCGGACGTCGGAGCCGCCCTGTTTCTCGGTCATCGCCATCCCGGCCAGCAGGCCGGCCTTGCTCGCCGGTGGCCGCAGCCCGAAGTCATAGCTCGTGCTGGTCAGGCCCGGTTCATACCGCTCGGCCAGCTGCGGGTTGTGCCGCAGCGCCGGAACTACCGAGTAGGTCATCGAGATCGGGCACAGGTGGCCCTGCTCGACCTGGCTCCACAGGTAGAAACCGGCCGCGCGGGCCAGGTGCGCCTGGGCGGCTGCCCCATCGCCGGCAGCCGACCAGGGGGTGGCGTGCAGGCCGTTGGCGACCGCGACCGACATCAGCTCGTGCCAGGACGGGTGAAACTCCACCTCGTCGATCCGGTGCCCGTACCGGTCATGGCTGCGCAGCACCGGCGGCTGGCTGTTGGCCAGCCGTGCCCAATCCTGGGCCAGCGGGGTACCGGCCAGCGCCCCGAGCTGGCTCAGCGCGTGCTGTTGGTCAGCGGACAGGCCGGCCGCCCGCAGGGTGCCGGTCAGCCCCTGGTCACCGTCGAACAGGTTGACCCCGGCCCACGGCTCGGGGACGTTGAACACCTCGTGGGTAGCGCGGGTTGCCATTGGCCTAGGTTACTTGCCGGTAGCAGCAGTTGAAGGTGTCGAAATTGGTCGCAGCCGGGTCGCGTCCATGGCTGGCGCAACCCGGCTGCTCCTGCTCGACACCCACCCGCGCGCCCAGGGGGTAGCGCGCCGATCGAGCATCGTAAGTGCTGTCAGCTATCCGATGATCCGAGCGTGACCTTGACCGATGCGGTGCTGCCGGCCCTGGTGTAGCTGACCTTTACTTCCTCGCCCGGCGCATGGCTGCGAACCGCGGCAATCAGTGCATCGGAGCTGGCCACCCGCTGGTCGTTGATCGCGGTCACCACATCTCCGACCTTCAGGCCGGCCTTGTCGGCAACCCCGCCGGTGTTCACCGAGTGCAATGGGACGCCGGCCATCGAAGCTTGGCTGCTGCCGCTGGCCGTCCCGCCGACCTCGACCCCGAGCACCGCGTGGGTGGCCTTGCCGGAGGCGATCAGCTCGCCGGCGATCCGGCTGGCCTCGTCAGCCGGGATGGCGAAGCCGATCCCGATGTTGCCGGCCTGCTGGGCGGCCTGGCCGGGGATCTGCAGGCCGCCGCCGGAGGAGTCGCTGGCAATGGCGGCATTGATGCCGACCACCGAGCCGTTCAGGTCGACCAGCGGCCCGCCGGAGTTACCGGGGTTGATCGCGGCGTCGGTCTGGACGGCCTGAAAGACCGCCTGGTCGTTGTCACCGGCGCGGACCGGTCGGGCCAGGTTGCTCACGATGCCGCTGGTGACCGTGTCCGACAGGCCCAGCGGCGCGCCGACGGCAACCACAGCCTGCCCGACGCTGAGCGAGCTGGACTTGGCGAAGGTGGCAGCGGTGAGGTTGGCCAGGCCGTCCACCTTGATCACCGCGAGGTCGTCGGGGGTGTCCCGGCCGACGATCTTGCCGGTCGCGGTACGCCCGTCGGACAGCACCACCTGGATGGTGCCGGCGCCGTTGCCGATGTCGACCACGTGATCGTTGGTCAGGATGTAGCCGTCCGGACGGATGATCACGCCCGAGCCGGTGCCAGCTTCCTGGCTGGCGCTGACGTCGATGGTCACCACGCTCGGCCGGATCTTGGCTGCCGCAGCTCCGACCGTGCCGTTCAACTGGGCGGCCGGTGCCCCGGTCGCGTTGGTGATCTTGATCCCGGTGCTCACCGAATTGTTGTGGTTGCGCTCAGCGATCGCGACGATCCCGCCACCGACGCCGCCGCCGACGAGCGCGGCGACCAGGGCGATCGGCAGCACGGTGCGACGGCGGTTGGAGGTGACCGGAGCGTCCGGTTCGGCGGCCGGCGGCTGGTAGGTCTCGCCAGGCAGGTAGCCGGCGGCCGGTTGTTCGTAGGACTGGTAGGACGGGTAGCTGCCCTGGCTGGGGTAGCTGGACTGGCCGCCGTAACCGCCCTGGCTCGGGTAGCCGGCCTGGCTCGGGTAGCCGGCCTGCCCGTAGGGGCTGGGCGCGCCGAGATAGGGCTGAGCAGGCGCGGGCGGATAGCTAGCGCTGGCCGGCCGGCCCGGCTCGTCAGCGTTCGTGTACGGCTGGACCTCATCGGCGGAGGTCGGCTGGTCAGGCGGTTGCTGGCCGCCGTGCTCCGACGACGGCGGGTACTCGTTCGAGGTCATGCCATCACCTTGCGCGGACTTGCTGTGTGCTTGCTGTGCCTGCTTGCAGCCTGGCGTAAGCGCACGATCGAAGCTCCGAACGGCCTTGCGGGGGCTCAGGCCAGGTGCGCGATTGCCGGCGAGGTGGGTGGCAGGCCGACCCGGTCACGACCGGCGCGCTTGGCTCCGTACAGGGCGCTGTCGGCCGCTTCGAGCAGGTCGGTCAGGTCCTGGCCGTGCTCGGGATAGCTGGCCAGTCCGATCGAGGCGGTCAGCGAGATCTTGGCACCGTTGGTTTCGTGGTTGGAGATCACCAGGCCGCGGATCCGGGACAGAGTTCGCTCGGCGACGTCCATCGCCTCGTGCTGGCTGAGGTCGTGCAGGAACACCACGAATTCCTCGCCGCCGAAGCGGGCGACCGCGTCGTAGCCGCGCAGTTCGCGCTTGAGTGAGTCACCGATGGCGCGCAGCGCCGAGTCACCGGCCAGGTGCCCGAGCGTGTCATTGACGTTCTTGAAGTGGTCCAGGTCCAGCAGCAGCACCGCGCACGGCAGCCCGTCATGCTGGGACCGCACCAGTTCTCGCTGCGCCAACTCCTGCCAGGCTGAGGCGTTGAGCAGGCCGGTCTTGGCGTCGGTGGCAGCGGCCAGCTCAAGCTGGGTAACCAGCGAGCTGCGCTGCAGCAGCACCATCAGCACCAGGATCAGCGGGGTCAGCCACGGCTGCAACCAGATCGTCTCAGCAGTCAGGATGCCCAGCACCAGGGTGGCCAGCTCCAGGCCGACCTCCTCCCGATCCGGCAGCAACTCGGTCAGCGGCACCGGCCCGACCGCGAAGTTGATGGTGATCAGCACCAGGCTGACGTTGACGCCGAAGTAGACGACTAGCGCCGCCACCGCGCCGATCGCGCTCCGTCCACCGGCCTGCAGGTCGGGCAGGTGATGGGTTATCCCCAGGTAGGTGGCGCTGGCGGCCAGGGCGGCCAGGACCGCGGTGGCCGCGTTGTAGATCTCCCGGTGCGCGACCAGCGAGCGCTGGCCTCGCCGCTGCCAACTGGCGAAGGCGAACAAGAAGGTCACCAGCAGTGCTGCCAGCGATGTGGACAGGCATAGCACCGCGGCGAAGGCCCACACCGAGGTCATCGTGACGTGCGCGCTGCTGGCAAGGTAGCGACGCATGCGCTCGGCCCGGGCAGCGGACTCGGCGTGCAGCACGCTCAGCCCGGCCAGCAACAGGAACCGGATCACGGTGGTGGTGTCGAGGTTGATCGCGGGCAGCGAGGCCACGAAGGCTGAGAGCGCGATCAGCTCCACGCCGAGGATCAGCAGCAGCGCCGGCCGGCGGACGTCCCAGAGCTTCCAAGCCCGAACAGCTCGGAACGGATTACGACGTAGCCGGGCCATCCGTGAGACGGTCCCGGCTGTCATGGGCTGGCTGATCTCCGAAGCTAGCTCGGACTGTTCCGAGTCGGGCGGTCTAGGGAGGTGAATCGGTGTGAGCGAGTGGGCTTGGGTCTAGGAAGGCTTAGCTCCGGGAGCGCTTAGGGCTGGGAGTGCAGCGCGTGGCGGGGTGTACCAATACCACTTTAAGTGAGAGTATGCACTGATAGCGCCCGTGCAGCCATCTCGAGAGTGTCACATTGACTCTCGCGATGCTGGGGGCGCTAGGTTGTCCAGCAATGAAGTCCGGAAGCTGTTGGTTGTAGCTCGCTCGCTCCTTTGGTTGGCATTCGTGTCGTAGCAGAGACAGCCCGGGCTGGCCTGATACATCTCTGCCGAACAAGTTCAACGACGATCGTTGCCTGAGGTTTCGGGTGATTATCGGAAAATCTGAGTTTTAGGCTTAAAGTACCTTTATGTCCGACGAGCTGTGGTGAGGAGGCCGAACCATGCGGCACTTCGTCTGGAACTGATCACGTCGTGCCGCCAGTCGATCATGCTCTCGTCCACCTTGTCAGTGCGAACTGGTGAGAGATCCTTCGGCAGGCGGCGGGCTTACCTGAGCCGATATCTCGGATGTCGCCCGGCAGTCCCGGGGATGCCGGTGGCTCCTCTCGGCGTGGCCGGCAAGCTATCCGCAGCGCTGGTCACCGCCCGAAGGGTATCGCTTTATTTCCGGGAATTCCGGCAAACCGCAGGCACAGTCGGATAACCAACGTTTCGTCTAGCCGCGTCGTCGCCGAGCAGCACCCAGTGTTCCGCGCCGTCCGGTGGGACCTGCTGCCGCCAACCTGACATAGCAGGAAGGCTCGCCATGTCGTCGCGACCGCCAGATCAGTGGGTGTTATCCAGTGACGGCCTCCGGTTGGCGGTCTATCGGGACGGCCCAACTTCCGGCCCGACCGTGTTGGCGGTGCACGGCTACCCGGACAACGCCTCGGTGTGGGACGGTGTCAGCGCGTTGCTGGCCGACCGGTTCCAGGTGGTTCGCTACGACGTGCGCGGCGCGGGCGCCTCGGACCGGCCGCCCGACCGCGAGCGCTACCGGCTCGATTACCTGGTCGCCGACCTCGAAGCGGTGTGCGCGGCGACCAGCCCGTCCGCCCCCGTGCACCTGCTCGCCCATGATTGGGGCTCGATCCAGGCGTGGGCGGCGATCAGCGACCATCGGCTCGCTGGTCGGATCGCGAGCTTCACCTCGATCTCTGGCCCGTGCCTGGCCCAGGTTCGGCCGTGGTTGGCGGCCAGCCTTCGACGCCGGCGGTTCGGTCGGGTCGGCCGGCAACTGCTGCACTCCTACTACCTGGTCGGCTTCCAGTTGCCGTTACTGCCGGAACTGCTCTGGCGCAGCAGGCTGGTCGATCGGATTCTGGACCGGACGGATCGGCGGGAGGGCGTTGCCGGGGCTGGCTCGGCCAGCTATCGGCGCGCGCTTGCGGACAAGGTCAACGGGCTGCAGCTCTACCGGGCGAACCTGTTCGGACGTGGTAGCGGTCGGGCGGCGAGTGCCGGCGGGTCAGGCGCCGGCCGATCCCGCACGGGCAGCCTGACCACCGAGGTGCCGGTGCAGGTGCTGGCCCCGAAGTCAGACCCGTTCGTCACCCAGGCCCTGCAGTTGCAGGCGCCGGTTCCTTACACCAAGTCGCTGTACCGGCGCCCGGTGCCGGGTGGCCACTGGCTGCCGGTGACCAACCCGGGGCTGGTCGCGCAGGCCTGCACAGAGCTGGTCGAGCTGGTCGAATTCGGCCGGCCAGCGGCGGGGCTGGTGAGCTAACGTCGAGGTTGGCTCAACCGGTAGCCCCGGCAACAACCCGGTGACTCCCGAGCCGGCGAGCCCTAACCGATCGATCCAGAGCCGGTGACTCCGGCGCAGAGGCCACCCGAACCGCCGGCTGCACCAGGTATCAGGTCCAGTCGTCGGCACTCCTGTCAGACAAGCGCCGGGATCGCGTGCCACCCGATGTCCGTCGCCAGCGGTCCAGCCGGCTCGCGGTCATCGAGCCGGCTGGATCGCCCCTACCGGTAGTGCGTTAGTGGTTGATCTGGAACCACGGCTGCGCCCAGCCGCTGTAGGTCTCGCCCCAGGTGTTCTTGATGGTGGCGATGGTGGTGACGCCCAGGGTTCCCGAACCGTGGATATCGGTCGAGACGAAGTTGCCGCCACCGATCGAGATCATCACGTGGCCGGCACCGCTGGAGCCGCCGGAGAAGAAGGCCAGCCCGCCGGCCGGCACGTTGCTGTCGCCCGGGTGCTTGTCCGCGGCCGGGATCGCCAGCCAGTGCGCGTGCGCGGTCGTCGACCCGCTGGCCGACCAGCCGTAGGCCAGCGCCATCACGTGATCGCAGCGTCCGGCGTAGTCGGAGTGGTAGGTCGTGGTCTCGTGGTTCTTGGCCCAGGTGACCGCGGCTGAGCAGCTGTTCGGGTTACCGAAGCTGTTCTTGCAACTCTCCTGGGTGGTGCCGCCGCACAACGGGGCCACCAGGGTGTCCGAGCCGGTGTAGACGTAGGTGTCGCTGACGTAGCCGCCCTTGGCCGGCACGTGGTCCCAGATGTTGGTGGTGCCGTAGGTGCCGGACACGGTGCTGCCGTAGGTCTGGCAGTCGATGGTGATGCTGGCGCCGTCGGCCAGCGAGCCGACCACGGTGCCGCCGGTGGACGGCGTTGCCCGGACGTTCAGGTTGATGCCGGAGGTGTTGACCTTGCCGGTAGCCGAGGCCGCATAGCTGACTGCCGGCAAGATCGCTGAAGCGCTGGCGAGCAGGACGACCGCGGCCGGCACTGCGATCGCGACCCGGCGCACGGCGCTGCCGAGCCCCCGCGTGGTGGTGATGGACATGCCTCTCCTTTGAGGGTGGGTGGTAATGGTTAGAGCTGGTATCCGGCACTTTGTACCAGTTATCGCGCCTGTTCGGATAGATGTCGGCCAGCAATCGATCCCGGTGCCGCCGGCGACTAATCTGGGCCGGGCATACGGGTCGAGGCGACAGGGGTGGTCCAGCAATGGCGATCGAGGCGGACGAGTACGGCCCGGCTGGCTTTCGGGTCGTCACGCTCGATGCCGGGATAGCCAATGACGGACGGCATGATCTGGCCGTGGTCAGCAGCGAGGTGCCCTGTGCCTACAGTGCGATGTTCACCCGATCGCGGTTTGCCGGCGCGAGCGTCGAGCTGAGCCGGACGGTGTCGCAGGCACGTGGCGTGGTGGTCGCCTCTCGCAACGCCAACGTGGCCACCGGGGCGGCCGGCCTGGCCGACGCGCAGGAGCTGCGCTCGCTGGCGGCCAGCGGTTGCGGCCTGGCTCCGGAGGAGTTGCTGGTCGCCTCGACCGGGGTGATCGGCCGGCCGTACCCGATGCCGGTGCTGCGCGAGCGGCTGCTCGCGCCGTGGCCGCAGCCGGGCAGCTGGTCTGACCTGGCCACCGCGATCATGACCACTGACACCAAGCCGAAGCTGGTGCGCGCCCGGATCGGTTCAGCCAGCCTGGTCGGGGTCGCCAAGGGCGTCGGCATGATCGAGCCGAACATGGCCACCTTGCTCACCTTCTTCTTCACCGACGCCCTGCTGGAGCCGGCCACCCTGCGTCAGCTGTTCGGCGAGGTCGTGCAGACCACCTTCAATGCCCTGAGCATCGACAGCGACACCTCGACCAGCGACACTGCCGCGATCTTCGCCAACGGCCTGGCCGGCCTGGTCGATCCGGGCGAGTTCCGCGGCGCACTGCACGCGGTCGCGCTGGAGCTGATCACCCAGATCGCGCGGGACGGCGAGGGGGCCAGCAAGCTGCTCACCGTCCAGGTGACCGGCGCCCGGGATCGCTCGCAAGCCAAGCGGGTCGGCAAGTCGGTGGTCAACTCGCCGCTGGTCAAGACCATGGCGCACGGTGCCGATCCGAACTGGGGACGGATCGTGATGGCCGTCGGCAAGTGCGAGGACGACCTGGACATCGTGCCCGACCGGGTGCAGGTGACGATCTGCCAGCGGCCGGTCTACCCGCAGCTCTGTGACGAGGCCGAGCTCGAGCAGTTGCGGGCCCAGCTGGCCGGCGACACCGTGCCGATCGGGATCGACCTGGGTATCGGCACCGCTGAGTTCACCGTCTACGGCTGTGACCTGTCGGCCGGCTACGTGCACCTGAATTCCAGCTACACCACCTGAAGCTGGTCAGTCCTGCTCGCTGAAGCTGGTCAGTCCTGCGCGACCGCGATCGCATCGCACGGGCACAGCTTGGCGCACAGGGTGGCCGCGTCGGCGAGCTCACCGTCCACGATCGGCTGCAACAGCAGCACGGTGCCATCCTGCGGGTCCTGGTCGAAGATCCGTGGCGCGGTCTCGACGCAGAGCCCGGATGAGCAGCAGGCATCGGGATTGACGCTCACCCGCAGGCGGCCGGACGGTGCGGTGGTCATCTCGGATCCTCCTGGAGCGCCGGGCTGGACTTGAAACTAGGGCAAATCATCTCAAGATAGCAAGGACGAGCGACCCGTTGCTACCGCGAGCGTGCTCGCTGACCGGGGCTAGCCTGATCGGATGCGGATCGTCTCGTTGCTACCCTCGGCCACCGAGATCGTCGATGCCCTGGGGCTGTACGAGCAGCTGGTCGGCGTCAGCTTCGAGTGCGACACGCCACCGCTGGCGCGCACCGACAAGGCGGTCGTGGTCGGCGGACTGGACACCCTAGGGCTGACGCCGTCCGAGATCGATGCGCTGGTTCGAACTGAACTGGCCGCCGGGCGCGACCTGTACACCCTCAAGGCCGGCGCGCTGGCCGGGCTGGCGCCGGACCTGCTGATCACCCAGGACCTGTGCCAGGTGTGCGCGTTGCCGGCTGGCCAGCTCGACCAGGCATTGCAGCTGATCGGCTGCCAGGCCGAGGTGCTGTCGCTGGACCCGCACCGGCTGGACGAGGTGATCGATTCGGTCCAGCTGGTTGCCCGGGCGGC
>JBDSAN010000608.1:0-3441 GCA_039922115.1 Jatrophihabitantaceae bacterium | reverse complement strand
GGACAAGGGAATTACCGGCATGCGCAGCTACCTGGCGACGAACCTGAAGTACCATCGCCTGCTGCTGGCCGGCGATGCCGCTCATATCGTGCCGCCGACCGGAGCGAAGGGCATGAACCTGGCCATCGCCGACGTCCGGCTGCTGGCCCGCGCGCTCGGCGGCTACTATGCCGACCGCCGGACCGACCTGCTGGAGCGCTATCCCGAGGACACGCTGCGCCGGGTCTGGCGGGCAACCCACTTCTCCTGGTGGCTGACCGAACTGCTGCACGTCCAGCCGGATGCCGATCCGTTCGCGCAGCAGCTGGCCCTGGCGCAGCTGGACTACCTGATCAGCTCACCGGCGATGGCGACCACGTTCGCCGAGAACTACACCGGATTGCCTTATGAAAGCGGCTGGAGCTACCGATGAGCGAGCTGTTCGGACCGATCCTCGGCGCCGCCCCGATCAGCGCGGTAACCGGCGACCGGGCCTGGCTGCGCGCGATCTGCCGGGTGGAGCAGGCGCTGGCCGCCGCCTGCGCCCAGGCCGGCCTATTCGATGCCTCGACCGCCGAGCTGATCGCGGCCGGCTGCGCCGAGGTTGGCGACCTCGACCCGGCCGGCATCGGACTGGCCGCGGTCGCCGACGGCAACCCGGTCATCCCGGTGCTGGCCCGGCTGCGGACGAGCATCGCGGCTCAGCCTGCTACCGGTGCCGCCCAGGCTGCCCGGAGCGTGCACCTGGGCGCCACCAGCCAGGACGTGCTGGATACCGCCGCGATGCTGATCAGCGCCGCCGCAATCGAGGCGACGCTGGCCGAGCTGACGGTGGCGGTGGCGGCCACCGCACGGCTGGCCGCCAGCCACCGGGACACCGCGATGATCGGCCGGACGCTGATGCAGCAGGCAGCACCCACCACCTTCGGTGCGCTGGCGCTGAGCTGGACCGCCGGCCTCGACCGGGCCGTCCAGCGCCTGCAAAATCTGCGTCAGGACGGCCTGGCCGTGCAGTTCGGTGGCGCGGTCGGCACCCTGGCCGACCTGCATCCGGACGGCCTGCGGGTACGCGCGTTGCTGGCCGCCGACCTCGGACTAGCCGATCCCGGTTTGGCCTGGCATGCCGAGCGATCACGGATCGTCGAACTCGGCGCCGGCCTGGCCCAGGCAGCGGCGGCAGCCGGCACAGTGGCCACCGACATCGTGCTGCTGGCCCAGACCGAGCTAGGCGAGCTGGCTGAACGGTCCGGCGGTGGCTCATCGGCCATGCCGCACAAGCACAATCCGATCGCGGCGATCTCGGCGCGAGCTGCCTCGCTGCAGGCGCCGGGGCTGCTGGCCACCCTGTGCACCGCCGCCAGCGGGCAGGAGCTGCAGCGGGCCGCCGGCGGCTGGCACGCCGAGTGGCTTGCGCTGATCCGGCTGTTCGAGGCGGCCGGCGGGGCCGCCGGCCGGCTGGCCAGCTCGGTCACCGGCCTGGTCGTCGGCACCGACCGGATGCGGGCGAACCTGGCCGCCTTTCGAACGGCCGTCGGCGAGCCCGCCGGGTTCGGCCACGCTGGCGAGCAGATCGACAATTACCTGAAAGGTAGGCATGAATGAGCCTGTTGCATTGGCAGCGGACCGGACCGGCCGGCGCTCCGGTCCTGGTGCTGCTGAACTCGGTCGGCGCATCCAGCCAGATGTGGCGCGCCCAGCTCGCTCCGCTGGCCGAGCAGCTACAAGTGGTCGAGGTCGACACCCGCGGCCATGGCCAGTCACCACCGGCGCCACCGGGTGCCGGCAACAGCATCGCCGACCTGGCCGCCGAGGTGCTCGAAGTAATCGATGAACTCGGTGACGGTGCCGGCCGGGTGCACCTGGCCGGGCTATCGCTGGGCGGCATGATCGCGCTGTGGCTGGCCGCCCACCACCCCGACCGGGTTGATCGGCTGGCGGTGCTGTGCAGCTCGGCGTACCTGGAACCCCTTCAGCTATGGACCGATCGGGCCGCGGCGGTCCGGGCTGCCGGCACCGCCTCGATCGCGGCGAAGGTGGTCAGCCGGTGGGTCACTCCCGAGCTGGCCGAGCGCGACCCGGAGCTGATCGGCTGGCTGCAGGCCATGCTCGGCGAGGTCGACGACGAGAGCTACGCCCAGTGCTGCGAGGCGATCGCCGGCATGGACCAGCGCGCTGACCTGGGCCGGATCGGCGCACCCACCCTGGTCATCGCCGGGGCGCAGGACCCAGCCACCCCGCTAGCGCAGGCCCGGCTGATCGCTGAGGGCATCGGCGGTGCCCAGCTGCGAGTGCTGAGCCCGGCCGCGCACCTGGCCACCATCGAGGCCGCCGGCCAGGTCAACTCGCTGCTGCTTGCGCACTTTCGTCCGAGCCGAGACCAGTCAGCCCGCACCGAGGGTGAGCGCACCCGCCGGCAGGTGCTCGGCGAGGCCTACGTCGATCGGCAGCTCGACCAGGTCGGCGAGTTCGCCCGGCCGTTCCAGGAATTCATCACCAGCTACGCCTGGGGCGAGGTCTGGTCCCGGCCCGGCCTGGGCCGGCGCGAGCGGTCGATGGTGACCGTCACCGCGCTGGCCACCCTCGGCGCCGAGCACGAGCTGGAGCTGCACCTGCGGGCCGCCCTCGGCAACGGGGTCAGCCCGGACGAGCTGCGCGAACTGCTGCTGCAACTGGCCATCTATGCCAGCGTGCCCCGCGCCAACCGCGCCTTCGCGATCGCCGCAAGGGTGCTGGACTCGGACTGAGCTCACCGCCGCGCCGAGCTCAACCGGGCAGGGGCTCAACCGGGCAGGAGCTCAACCGGGCAGCGGCTCAACCGAGCAGCGCCAGCTGCCGGGACTGGGCAACCAGCTGGCCGGTGCTGTCCCAGATCTCGACGTCCTCCTCGTGATAGCCGTCGATCAGGTAGTTCGTGCGGGCCCGAAAGGCCAACCAGCCGGGCGCCGGCCGGGCCCGCACGTGCGCGGTCAGCTCGATAGTGGTCGTGCGGTACTCGCCCAGATCGAACACCGCCGGGATCACCATGTCGGTCAGCCCGGGCAGCGCGAGCGTGTCAGCCGGATGGCCGTCGGCGAACCGGATCCAGCATTCCAGCAACGCCTGGCCGCTGGGCGTGCCCTGCCGCCAACCCGGCAGCTCGGCAACCCGGCATTCCAGTCGCCGTCCGATGCCGTTGGGCAACTCGGCCTGCTCGCCGTAGAGCGGCTGGCAGTCGGCCGGTGGCGGCAGCTGCGGGGCGGGGCTGAGCACGGTGGTCCGTCCGGACGCGGTGCTGAGGTCGGTGAAGCTGGCCACCACCCGTACCAGCTCACCACCGGCAGCGCCGTCGGGTTCGCTGCCAAGCAGCCGAGCCTCACCGGTAGCCAGCCGGCGACCGGCGCGGGCCGGTTCGGTCCGGATCAGGGCCGGCCCGATAGGTACCCGGCGCTGGTAGAAGGCCGACACCACCAACGGGTCGGGACG
>JBDSAN010000607.1:0-5731 GCA_039922115.1 Jatrophihabitantaceae bacterium | reverse complement strand
TCGAGCCGGCCGAGCGCTCGAGGCACGCAGGGCGCGATCGCGTCGAAGGCAGCCTCGATGTGCACCTCGATCTCGTTCGGCCAGCCGTCGGTCAGGTGCTCCTCAACCTCGCGGACCGGGTCGAGCCCGGCCGGCGGATCGAAGGACTCGCCGGTTGGCTCGACGCCGGTCATCCGGTCCAGCCGCAGCACCCGTCGGGCGTTTGCGTGGTGCGAGCGACACAGCAGGTACCACCGGCCATGCCGCACCACAACCGCCCACGGATCGACGACGGCCTGCCAGCCCGGACCGTTGCCGGCGCGGTAACCGATCGTGATCGAGCGAGCGGCCTCGCAGGCGATGGCGACCGCGGCAGCGAGGCCCGGATCCGGCATCGCGGCGGCATCGCCGGGGTTGTGCGCCCGCACCCGTCGCAGCGCCTCGACCGGCGGCACCGCGGCGACCGGTAGCACCCGCACGATCTTGGCCAGGGCGGTGGCAGCCGGATGTTCGGCATCGACCGATCCATGCCAACCCTGCAGTACCGCCATCACCAATCCAAGGGCCTCGGACGTGCTGAAGGTCAACGGCACCCTGGTACCGCGGCCGATCCGGTAGCCGCCGTAGCGCCCGGTCGCGGACTCGATCGGGATGCCGGCCTCACGCAGCATGCCGACATAGCGTCGGGCGGCCCGGTCGGACACGCCGAGCCGAGCCGCCAGCCGATCACCGGTGATGCCTGGCGCGGCCTGGATGGCTTCGAGGGTCAGCAACGCTCGGCCGACCGGCCCGGCGCCATCAGCCATCAGCATGCCTCTCGATCACGGAAGTATTCCGTCCGGGATGCACTCTAACCTTCGGTCCATGACTGAAACCAACCTGACAACGATCCCGACCGAGCCGCCGCTGGCCGGCGACGAACTCGCCACCTTGATCGGTTCGCTGGAACGCACCCGCCGAACCATCGCCTGGAAATGCGCCGACCTCGACGCCGCCGCCATGGCAAGGACGATCGGCGCGTCCACGATCACCCTCGGTGGCCTGATCAGCCACCTCACCCTCGTCGAATCGCAGGTGTTCGCCTGGAAGTTGCACGATCAGCGCCCGGCCACCGCCGAGGACGACGGCTGGGCCTGGACCGCTGACGACGACGTGGCCGAGCTGTGGCTGCAATGGCACGCCGCGGTCGTCCGTTCCCGCGAGCTGATCGCCGCCGCGGTAGCCGACGGTGGCCTCGACCGAGCCAGCGGACACGAGTTCGAAGGCTGGGGCACGCCAAGCCTGCGCCGGCTGCTGATCGACATGATCGAGGAGTACGCGCGCCATACCGGCCACGCCGACCTCATTCGCGAGTCGATCGACGGCCGGGTCGGCGAGGACGCACCGGCCTGACCGGTCGCGGTATCGGCAGCGGTCAACCGATCGCAGCCTTGACCAGCTCGACGATCCTTGTCTCGACCGCGGGGCTCCAGTTCTGTAGCGCGTAGGACACCGGCCACAGGTCACCGTCGTCGAGATTGGCCGCATCCTGAAAGCCCAAAGTCGAGTACCGGTAGTTGAACTTGCCCGAGTCCTGGAAGAAGACGACGACCTTGCCGTCCTCGTTCGCGTAAGCGGGCATCCCGTACCAGGTCTTTGGCAACAGCCGCGGCGCGTGAGTCGTTATCGCCACATGCACGCGCTCGGCGAGTGCCCGATCCTGCGGCGCCATCTTCGCGATGCCGTCGAGCACCGCCTGCAAGCCATCGGCTTTCTTGGCACCTTTCTTGCCCTCGGCACGCAGCTCAGCGGCGCGCTCCTTCATCGCGGCGCGCTCCTCGGCGCTGAAGCCGTCGGACTCGGCCTGGGAACTTTTCACGGTCATCCTGAAGCTGCCTTTCGATACCGGGCTCGGCGCTTGCCGACCAACTGAAGGCAGGCTAAGCCTCGACGACGCCGGGTCGCTTCTCGATTCCTGATCAGCTGACGAGCCAGCCGGGACGATGCATGCGATCGCGGGTACGTTTCGCGGTGAAGCTGGCGACTGCTTGTCCTGAGTCCGTAGCGGAAGGGGCCGAACGCCGATGACATCTCAGCTGATCGCGCTCTGCATCGACGCGAACGACCCGCGCCGTCTCGCCCGCTTCTGGTCCGGCGTCCTGGGTTGGGAGCTGGTCAGGGATCCGCACGACGGCATCGCGCTGCTGCCCAGCGATGATACCGGCTTCAGGATCCGGTTTCGCCCGTCCCAGCAACTGAAAACCGGCCAGAACCAGTTGCACTTCGATCTGACGAGCAGGTCGCCGGACGACCAGCAGCGGACGGTGGCAAGTGCACTTGAACTCGGCGCCCGGCACCTCGACATCGGTCAGCGCCCGGAGGAGGGGCAGGTGGTGCTCGCCGACCCCGAAGGCAATGAGTTCTGCGTCATCGAGCCTGGCAACAACTTTCTGGCTGACTGCGGATTCATCGGGGCGCTCGCGTGCGACGGCTCGCAGGATGTCGGCTACTTCTGGAGCCAAGCGTTGGGCTGGCCGCTGGTCTGGGACCAGGACCAGGAGACCGCGATCAGGTCCCCGCACGGCGGTCCGAAAATCACCTGGGGCGGCCCACCGCTGAAGCCCAAGGCCGGAAAGTACCGCCTGCATTTCGATATCGCACCGACCGTCGATGGTGACCAGCAAGCAGAGGTCGAGCGCCTCATCTGCCTCGGCGCCAGTCGAATCGACATCGGCCAGGACGAGGTCAGCTGGGTGGTGCTGGCCGATCCCGATGGCCACGAGTTCTGCGTGCTGAACGGGATTCCTTCAGCAATCTAGGCTCTGAGTCGCTGCCTGTCCTCATCGGTCCCTCGGACGGTTGTGCGAGCATCGAACCATGTTGGAGGAGCAGCGCATTCGGACCCGGACACCGGAATGGCGAGCCATCTACGATCGCATCCAGGTGGCGATGGAGCTGACCTCGCGGCTGAACGTGCTGCCGTTCAGCGACCTTGCCGCACGACGAGCGCTGCTCGCCGAGCTGCTGGGTAAGCCGCTGCCCGAAAGCGCCACCGTCCACCCGCCGCTCTACAGCACTTACGGCCTCGGAATCGAGCTCGGCGAACAGACTTTCGTGGGCCAGGCGTGCTCGTTCCTCGACCTCGGTGGCATAACCATCGGCGATCGGACGATGATCGCTCCGAAGGTCACCCTCATCACGGAGGGGCACCCGATCGGGCCCGGCGAGCGCTATGACTTCATCACGGTGGCACCGATCGTCATCGAAGCCGACGTCTGGATCGGTGCGGCGGCCACCGTCCTGCCCGGAGTGCGGATCGGTCACGAC
The DNA here is from genome assembly GCA_039922115.1 of Jatrophihabitantaceae bacterium. Taxonomy (GTDB): domain Bacteria; phylum Actinomycetota; class Actinomycetes; order Mycobacteriales; family Jatrophihabitantaceae; genus Jatrophihabitans_A. The sequence continues at coordinate 2,446 of JBDSAN010000607.1, read as the reverse complement.
TCGGTTATCGGGGCCGGAACGGTCGTAGCCAAGGACGTCCCACCGCTGACTGTCGTGACCGGCCCCGGCCAGGTTGAGCGCAAGCGCTTGGAGCCGTTCAGTACTCACCCTTGATCACGAAGAACGAGCCACGGATGGTGCCGGCCAGCTTCGACTTCTGCCTCGCGAACTTGAAACGTGCCGCAAGTTCCTCGGGAATCTCCATTCCCTCCGACAGCTTGAACCCGACCGCGCGCTTCTTGCCGTCCTCGATCCCGTACATCACGTTCACCGACAGGCCGGACTCGTAGAAAACGTAAGCCATCCGAGTCCCGTCGACCTCGAAGGACGTCGTCTCCAGCGGACGGGACGAGATCACGATGTCGCGTTCCTCGGACAGGATCCGGTGCACCCAGTCGAGGGTGTGGCTCGATTCGGTCGCAGGAACAACGGTGAACACGTGGTCGTACTTGTTCTTGAAGTAGCGCGCCTCGTTGGCCCGCAACCCGGCAAGTGCCTCTGCGACCGGGGACGTATCCAGCCCGGCCGTGGACACGTTCACGAAATCGACGATCTGCGGCATGCGTTCCTCCCGAAGGCTGGTCTATCAGAGAAACGGTAGCCGCAGACTCCGACGATCCGTACCGAGGACGCGGCTGCCGACGGCTATCCGATGGACTTGTCGGCCTGCGCCAGCAATGCCTGCAGCTCGGCGCGCTCGGCGCACTTCGGCTTGTCGAAATCGCCACCCTCGGCGTAAGGGGCGGCATAGGCAGGCTGATCACGTTCGAAGCGCCAGCTATCAGCCAGCACGCCGGTATCGAAGCTGTCGTAGCCGATCGCGTCGATGAAGTCAGTGACCGTCCGCTTCGCCTGCTCGTCATCGCCTGCGATCAGCAGGGTGCTGCGGTCGGCAGCGCCGGCCTGCCGTTGCAGGGAGCCCAGGTGCTTGAAGAAGATGTTGTTGAACGCCTTGACCACCTTCGCGGTGGCGAGGTGCTGCTGGACGAGGCCGCTCGTGGTGAGCTGCTTGTCGTCGAGCACGGCGATCGCGCCGTCGCGCTGCGGGTAGTAGTTGCAGGTGTCGATGACGACCTTGCCCGCCAACGACTCAGCCGGCAGCTGATCGAGGTGGCCGAGCGGGACGGTCACCACGACGATGTCGCCGCTAGCCGCAGCCTGCGCCGCGGTCGCGGCCCGCGCGTTCGGCCCGAGACTGGCGACCAGGTCGGCAAGTGTCTCCGGGCCCCGTGAGTTTGAAACAACGACGTCATAGCCTGCATCGATCGCCAACTTGGCGACGGTGCCACCGATGTTGCCGCTGCCGATGAATCCGATTGTGGTCATGAAACCTGCAAGTCCCGTCGTGCGCGAGACATTCCCGACCGCTGCGCTAGCTCAGCTGGTCGCGGCGGCGGGTCAGGTAGTCGATCTCGGCGGTATTGCCCGCAAGCTCGATGGCTCGGTCGTAGGCCGCCCGCGCCTGCTGGCTACGGCCCAGCCTGCGCAGCAGGTCGGCCTGGGTCGCATGGAAGGCGTGATAGCCGGCCAACGCCTCAGCAAGGCGGTCTACGACCGCCAGCGCCACCTCCGGTCCATCCAGCTCGGCGAGCGCGATGGCTCGGTTGAGGGCAACGATGGGCGAGGGATCGAGGCGGACCAGCTGGTCATACAGAGCCACCACCTGCGACCAGTCGGTGTCGCGAACGTCGCGGGCGGAGGTGTGCACGGCGTTGATCGCCGCGAGGATCTGGTAGCGACCAGGAGCCTGCCCGGCCGCTACGGCCGCTAGGCGCGCTCGCACCAGCCGATGGCCCTCGGCGATCAGGCCTGGGTCCCAGGCCGCACGGTCCTGCTCGTCGAGGGTGACCAGCTCGCCGCTCACCGAAACCCGGGCGGTGCGGCGGGCTTCGGTGAGCAGCATCAGCGCCAGCAGGCCGGCCACCTCGCCGTCATCCGGCAGCAGGGTGCGGATCAGGCGAGTCAGCCGGATCGCCTCGGCGGTCAGGTCATGGCGTACCGGGTCGGTACCGGGACCGGTCGCCAGGTATCCCTCGTTGAAGACGAGGAAAAGGACGGTGAGGACGCCGGTGATCCGGGCCGGCAGCTCCGCCGCGGCCGGCACCCGGTAAGGGATGCGCGCTGCCTTGATCTTGGCCTTCGCGCGGGTGATCCGCTGCCCCATCGCGGCCTCCTGCACCAGAAAGGCCCGGGCGATCTCGGGCACGGTCAGGCCAGCGACCAGGCGCAGCGTCAGCGCAACCCGGGTTTGCATCGCGAGCGCCGGGTGACAGCAGGTAAAGATCAGCCGAAGCCGCTCGTCGTCGATGGCGCTGGCGGTTTCGCGAGGCTCAGCTGCGTTGTCGTCGTCGTACAAGCGCTGCGCCTCCTTGTACTTGTCATCGCGCTTGTTCTCGCGGCGGATCCGGTCGATGGCCTTGCGGTTGGCGGTGGTGGTCAGCCAGGC
>JBDSAN010000606.1:0-5176 GCA_039922115.1 Jatrophihabitantaceae bacterium | reverse complement strand
CCCAGCGTCTGGGCGATGTCGCGTTCAGGCAGGTCTAGGAAGTACCTAAGGATCAGAACTTCCCGCTGCCGAAGGGGCAAGGTATGTAGCAATGACAGGACCGCAGTGGTCCCTGCGTTAGCTAACGCTTGCTGATCGGCGCCCGCAACATCGTCATCGAACCGATGGCTCCTTAGCGCTAGGCTCGCGACGCGACGTCGACGCAAAGCCGACCTGGACCCGTTAACAACTGACACTCTGAGATAGCTGCGTGCGCCAGCGACGTCCCGCATCCGATCGCGTCGCCGGTACAGGGCAGCGAAGGCGTCCTGTACGACGTCCTCGGCGAGGCTGACCTCAGCGACCAACAGCCTGGAAAGCCGCACGAGGCTCAGCCATGAACCCCGAAAGAGCTCGTCGAAGTCCGCGTCGGAGAGTCCACCCGAAGCCACCACGTCGCCTGCCTTCGTTCGCGGCCACGGCCGCTCACGGACGGCCATCCTGGTCGCGGTCCTGCCTTGTGACATCCTCATCGGCCAACCAAACCCAATTGCGCCGGCCGTTCCGGCACGCTGCCCTTAATACGTGTCAGCTAGCAAAAAGGTTGCCTTTGAAGTGAATCTAGTCTTCAAGTGTGCGGGGAAAGAAAGATCTGAGCACAATTGCGATTTCAGCGGCCGCAACATTGCTGCTCAGCACTATGACACAGCGCCTATGACGAGTCTTGGGCGGCGCGAGCGGCTTGAGCTAGTCGAAAGCGATCGGGCCCGGGACGTAGCCGGGCACCTCGACCTGCCCGTTCGGATAGACCGGCACCCATTCCCATTGGCCATCGACCAGCAGGCGATGGGCAGGCACGGTCAGCGAGAACGCGGTGCCGGTGTTGGCCTTGACGACTCCATCGAGGCTGACCGAGCCCTGCAGAGCGGCGCCGGTGCTGGCATCGGCCGCGTTAACGGTAACCATCACCGCGCGCCGGGTCGGCACCGGCGATGGCGAGACCGCCGTGGTCATCGTCCGCAGCGTGGGCGCGACCACCACGGGTTCATCGACGCTGCTGTCGCCGAACCAGGTGATCCCTTCTTGCAGCATTCGCCACTGAAATTGGTAGGTGCCCGGTGTGACCGGGGCGGTCAACGGAAACACGAACGTGACCTCATCGCCCGGCGCGACATCGTTGGGCAGTTCGACCCGGTTGAATCCCCAGGTCGAGTTGTCCTGCGGGTGCTGCGAACCGAGCCGGAACGGGTTCGGGCCGGTAGCCGTCCAGGTCGTGCCGCCGAGGTTCTGAAAGGTGAGCGCGGCCGTGGTGGCCTGCCCTGGTGTCAGCGGGGTGGCCACGCCGCCGGCAACGAACAGCGCATTGGACGGTAACGGCGTGGTCGTCTCCAGCGTCGCCGGGTTGGCGAAGGTGTAGCTCGTCCGGAAGAACCCACGGATCGAGCCGTTGATCCCGACGTTGTGCGTGATCGGCGTGGTGTGCGTCGGGTTGGCCAGGTCGAGCGAGAGTGTCACGTCATCAGCATCCGGCGGTGCGGTGTTCGGATCGTAGAGCCGCAGGGTCAGCCGGTTCGCGTCATCGACCTGGTAGCCGTAGGCAAGCACCTGATGGTTGTGACCCATCATGGTCGGATCAGTCGTGTACACGGTGACCAGCCCGAGCGGTGACAGCATGCCGGTGTCGATGTCGGCCTTGACCCGCGGCCACTCCTGCATGATGGTGTGCCAGGCCAGGCCCCGACGGGTCACGAACCAGATTCCCGTGTCGTGATCAGGGGTATTCATCCAGCTGTAGTACTTCAGCACGCCAGCCGGAATGTCGAAGCTGGCGAACAGCCGCGACACCAGGTAGTTGAACAGCGGGCTGCCCGACGCCGGGTTGGCGGTGTCCGGGATCGGTGGCAGGCCGGCGGCGAAGACGTCCATGACTGTGTAGACCATGCCGCCGCACAAGCCATTGCTGGCATCACCGATCGGCACCTTACCCAGCGGGCTCACGTCGACGACAATGTCCGGCTCGGACGGCCACGAGTTCGTGAAGTGCAAACCGTCCACACTTGCCCGGAAACCTGGCACTGCATTCTGAATAGCCATCACACAACTCCCCCGCACCGATAACGCCAAATGGAGCCACCGAAGACCCAATCTGATACAACGCCCGCTGCCATCGGGTCGAGACCGCTGTCTGATCTCAGCGAGCAAAAGTGTCAGACAGGTACGAAGCTGCCCGGTACCCGCCGCCGCGGCGGTCGTGATCGGGCAAAGTCCGCGTAGGCTCACCGCAGGTAGCCAGCCGGCGGCCCTGCCGGCATGGACGGCGGTGGACATGGCAGGCCCACTACTTGAGAGCAAGTTTCAGATCCCAGGGCGGCGCCGTGGCCTCGTGCCGCGTCCGAGGCTGAGCGAGCTGCTCAGTCGAGGCGCGCAGTCGTCGCTGACATTGGTGTCAGCTCCGGCCGGCTTCGGCAAGACCACGCTGGTCGCGCAATGGCTTGCCAGCACGGCCGATAGCGTTAACGCGACATGGCTTTCACTCGACTCGCGCGACAACAATCCGGCGCTGTTCTGGGCCTATCTGGTCGCCGCGATGAATGCCGCGCCACTGGCCGATGGGGACGCGGCCCGCTCGCCGCTGCAGCCGCCGAACGAGGCAGGCATCGCAACGCTGCTCAACGAGCTGGGTAGCCGCCCTGGCGAGCTGGTGGTGGTGCTCGATGACTATCACGTCATCGACTCGCGCGACGTGCAGGACGGCGTGGCCTTCTTGCTTGAACACCTACCCTCGCAGCTACATCTGGTGATCGCCAGCCGCGCTGACCCGGCGCTGCCGGTGTCGCGGTTACGAGCGCGTGGCGAACTTGTCGAGCTCCGCGCCGCCGAACTGCGTTTCACGGCCGAGGAGGCCGCGTCCTACCTCAACGGGGTGATGGGATTGGCCCTGACCGCGCAGGACGTTCAAGCGCTGGAGGGACGGACCGAAGGGTGGATCGCCGCGCTGCAACTGGCGGCACTCTCGCTGCAAGGACGTGACGACGTCGCCGCCTTCATCGCTGGCTTCGCCGGTGATGACCGCTACATCGTCGACTACCTGGCCGAGGAGGTATTGCAGCGCCAGCCCGAGGACGTCCGGCAATTCCTACTGCAAACCTCGCTGCTGGACAGGTTGAGCGCACCGCTGTGCGATGCGGTCACCGGCCAGGACGGCGGCAAGGCCAAGCTGGCGGCACTCGAGCGAGGCAACCTGTTCCTGGTTGCCCTGGATGATCGCCGCCGGTGGTACCGCTATCACCAGCTGTTCGCCAACGTCCTACAGGCGCATTTGCGCGACGATCAGCCCGACGCCGTTGCTGGCCTGCACCAGCGTGCGAGCCGGTGGTACGAACGCAACGGCGAGCCGGCCGAGGCGATCGGCCATGCCCTGGCAGCTAAGGACTTCGAGCGTGCGGCGGACCTGGTCGAGTTGGCGATTCCGGCGATGCGGCGAAGCCGGCAAGAGGCGGCAGTGCACGGCTGGCTCGACCTGCTGCCGGACGACCTGATCGGCCGCCGACCGGTGCTCGCTGTTGCATTTGCCGGGGCGCTGCTGGCGATCGGCGAATTCGACGGTGTTGAGGCGCGCTTGCGAGACGCCGAGCGATTGCTCAGCACAATGCCGGGTGCTTCCGGCGAACCACAGGGCCTAGCAGCGGAACTGGTAGTGGTCGATCGCGACGAACTCCACCGCCTTCCGGCGATGATCGAGCTGTACCGCGCGGCCCAGGCTTTGGCGCAGGGTGACCTGCTCGGAACCCAGCAGCATGCCCAGCGGGCGCTTGACCGGTCTTTGCCCGATGAGCACCTTTGCCTGGCCGCGGCGGCGGGTCTGCTCGGATTGGCCTACTGGACGAGCGGTGACCTCGAGGCCGGGCACCGGTCCTATGCCGAGTGCATGGCCGGCCTGTACCGAGCAGGTCACGTAGCCGACACCTTCGGGTGCGCGATAGCGCTCGCCGACATCCGGCTCACCCAGGGCCGGCTCAGTGAGGCAATGCGCACCTACGAGCGGGCCTTGCAACTTGCCTCAACGCCGGATGGGAGGCTGCTGCGAGGCACCGCGGACATGCACGTCGGGATGAGCGAGGTCTATCGTGAGCGCGACGATTTGCCTGCCGCAACAAGGCAATTGCTGCACAGTCAGGAATTGGGCGAGCACCTGGGGTTGCCGCAGAACCGGTACCGCTGGCTGGTCGCGATGGCGCGGGTGCGCCAGGCCGAAGGCGAGCTGGACGCCGCGCTCAGCCTGCTCGACGAGGCCGATCGCCGCTACGTCGGTGACTTCTTCCCCAACGTCCGGCCGGTTTCGGCGTTGCGAACCCGGGTGCACCTGTTGCGCGGCGAGTTGGCTGCCGCACTCGACTGGGCGCGCGAGAATCACCTTTCCGCGCGCGATGATCTGAGCTACCTGCGCGAGTTCGAGCACATCACGCTAGCCAGGGTACTGCTGGCCCAGCACGCGATCGTCCATGACGAGCAGGCGATGGACGAGGCGATCCGGCTGCTGGCGCGGCTGCTCGCAGCCGCCGAAGCGGGCGCCAGGACCGCAAGCGTCATCGAAATCCTGCTGCTGCAGGCAACTGCCCACCAGGCCCGGGACGAGCTGCCGGCCGCACTGGCCGCGCTGCAGCGCGCGCTGACGTTGGCCGAGCCGCACGGCTACGTCAGGATCTTCGCCGACGAGGGTCCGCCGATGGCATCGCTGCTGAGGGCAGCGGCCAAGCACAACGCCGCCAGCAGCTACCTACGGCAACTGCTGGGCGCGGTCAGCAAGCACGAGGACAAACCACACCCGCAGCTAGGTTTGGTCGAACGGCTGAGCGTGCGCGAGCTGGCTGTCCTCCGGTTGCTCGGCACCGACCTGAACGGCCCGGACATCGCCCGCGAACTCGTGGTGTCGCTGAATACCGTGCGAACCCATACGAAAAATATCTATACCAAGCTCGGGGTGAACGACCGTCGCGCAGCGGTCCGCCGGGCAGCCGAACTCGACCTGCCCTAGCGAGGCTCGATCGGCTGCCGATTGGCGGACCCGGCTGTCCTGCGCTAAATCAATCACCACGAAATTCACCACAAGTGGTGATGCCCGCTCACCACGTCCGGACCTACCGTCCGGTTCATGAGCGAAACACCGGCACCGACTGGCGATGAGCACGGGCCCGGG
>JBDSAN010000605.1:0-7062 GCA_039922115.1 Jatrophihabitantaceae bacterium | reverse complement strand
CGGCACGTCCTCACCGAGCGGGCCAGCCAGCCCACGAAACATCGTCCGGATCGCCGCCTCGCTCTGCGGCGCCACCCCGACCCAGCCGGGAAAGGTAAATGATTGCAGGGAATTCATCACCAGCTTGACCTGGTTGCCGGTCATCGAATATGGCAACGACGACCCTTCCGACACCGCCCGAAAGGTGGTGCCCGGACCGAGCTGGGACAGCGTCCGGTCCAGCCAGCCAGTGGTCGCGGTGTCCGAACCCCGTTCGAGATATGCCTGTGCCTGAAAGTGACTTCGGCTGCTGCCGGCGGTCGACACGGCCGGCACGAAGGCCAGTTCACCACTGTTCCAGAACGGCATCAGTGAGCTCATCGCCGAGTTCAGCGCCCAGCCGCTGGCGCCGGCCAGCGGCAGCAGGCTCGCACTCGCCGGCACCAGGCTTGATCGCACCGAATACAGGTAATCCACCCCGAGCGCCGAGCTCGCCGGCACCAGGATCCGCAAACCATCGGCCGCGCCACGCATGAAGATCGTGATCAGGGTGTTGTCGGTCGCGGTGCCCGAGGCGGCATAGGCGGCCCGGGTGGTGACCAGCTGGCTGCCCAGCGCGGCCACCCCGGCCATGCCGAGGCCGGCGATGAAGCTGCGCCGGGTCCAGCCCTTCTCACCCCAGGCCTGATCCCGCGCGCACTGGTCGGCGCGCACCTGCCCGGCCTGCTGGATCAGCAGCCGGTCACCTTCGGTGACCCGGTTGTTGGCGCTCATGACGTCCTTCCTGACTGCGCTGAGCGCGCTGACCGCACGCCGGTCATCGCAGCGCGTGCTGGGGCGAGTCGAGAATCAGCGAGATCAGATCGCCCAGGTACCACTGCAGGGACGACTTCGCGAACGGCGTGCTGGCCGGCTCGCCGAGGAAGGTCTGCAACGCAGCCAGGTGGCTGGCCGGCAATCGCATACCGGTCAGCCGCCCGCACAGCGCGATCACCGCCGCCCCGCTGGTTGCCGGAGTGCCGCCGTAGAACGCCTTCATGTTCACCGTGCCGAACGCGTCCGGCCACCAGCTCTGAGCCAGCCCGCGATGGTAGGCCCACAGGTTCAGCAGCGAGCCGGACGAGCGCCAGGCCGCGGCGACGTCCGGATAGCCATTGGGCGCCGACCAGTCCAGCGGCACCTGGCCGACGGTCACCGCCATCCAGCGCAGGATCGGCATCGACTTGGTCAGATCGCCTGGCTGGACGCCCAGCGTGCGGACGGTGGCCACGATGTTCTCCCACGGCCGGCGCACCTTCGCGCCCCGGCTGGCCCAGAACTCACTCGATCGCACGATCGTGTTGAGCATCGGGATGATCCGGGTGCCGTTCTTCAGGTAGGCCGCGGCCACCGCGGCAACCAGCGACGGGGACGGGTTGTCCGACACGAAGCGCACGCACAGCTTCTGGGCCAGGTTGTTCGCGGTGCTCGGGTGGCTGGCCAGGTACTTCAGGTACTCATCAGCTGCCACCTCGCCGCCGGCCGCGGTGCCGTTGGGGTGGCTGAAGCCCAGGATCTTGACCGGCCCGATCCAGTGCTTGTTGGCGTTGTAGAGGTAGTTGAAATCGGCGTCCAGGGTCCGTCCGGTCAGGATCTTGGCCGAGTTCTTCACGTCGGCCTCGGTGTAGTGCGCGCCGAGCCCGACCGTGTGCAGCTCTAGCAGTTCCCGGCCATAGTTCTCGTTCACCGCGCTCTTGGTGGACTGGGCCAGGTTCAGGTACTGCAGCATCGCCGGGTTCTTGGCCGAGGCAAGCAGCATGTCGGTGAACGAGCCGAGCGCGTGCTTGCGGATCACGTCGCGATCCATCAGATGCCGGGTCGTCCAGACGTTCTCGTTGTGGTTGGCGACGTTGAGGTGGTTGGCGAAGAAGTCGACCACCGACTCATACACCTGCGCCGGGCTCCAGCACTGCAACCCCATGGTCAGGTTGGTCAGCTGGTCCATCATCTCCCAGCCGTACTGGTTGCCGTTGGCCAGCAGCCAGGCTCGAACGTCCTTGGGCGTCTTGCTCACCAGCGGGCTGTTGGCCAGGACGTCGGGCCGGCCGACCCAGCCGGCGTACTGGCCGAGGCCGAAGCTGAGCTGGCGCTGCCACCAGGTGTCGTAACCGTAGGCGATCAGCTCGGCCCGGGTCTTGGCCTCGATCCCGAAGCCGAACCTGGACATCAGCAGCGACATCGGGTCCCAGGGCATGGGGGCTCGGGTGGTGGCCGGCGTGTGCTTCACCGCCTCGGCAAGGCTGGGCCAGATGGTGATCGACACGGAACTTCACTCTCAGTATGACGGCAATTACAGAGAGTGAAACATGCGACCGTGTGTAAGTCCAGCGTTAAGTCGAGGTACGTCGGTGAATAGCTTGTAACAATCCCAGCGCGAGCCCCTGCGCGAACATCGACGAGCCTCCGTAGGACACGAACGGCAGCGGCAGGCCGGTTACCGGCGTCAGCCCCAGGTTCATGCCGATGTTCTGAAACGCCTGGAAGGTGATCCAGCAGACGATGCCGGCCGCGACCAGCCGGGACGCTCCGTGCGCCGCCGCCGCGATCCGCAGGCCGCGCCAGGCCAGCACTGCGAACAGCCCGATGATCACCGCCGAGCCGAGAAAGCCGAGTTCCTCGCCGGCCACCGAGAACACGAAGTCGGTCTGCTGCTCGGGCACGAAGGCGCCCCCGGTCTGCGCGCCGTGAAACAGCCCCTGGCCGAGCAGGCCGCCGTGCGCGATCGCGATGTGTGCCTGGTTGATGTTGTACGACACGCCCTGCGGGTCCCGGCCCGGATGGGTGAAGGCCGCGAACCGGGCCAGCTGGTAGGCAGCCAGCATGCCGGCCTTGATCGCGATCGCCGCCCCGGCGGCGCCGGCCAGCAGCAACCCGGCTATCCAGCCTGCTCGTACCCCGGCTGCGATCAGCACCCCGAGGGTCGCGGCCAGCAGCACCAGCGCCGAGCCGAGGTCCGGCTGCAGCATGATCAGGCCCAGCGGCGGCAGCACCAGCGCACCGGCTGCCAGCAGGTCACGGGCACCGGGCGGTCGCTGCTGGTCACCGGTAACCGCTCGCTGGCCGAACAGCACCGCCAAGGCCGCGATCAGGCCCAGCTTGGCGAACTCGGCCGGCTGGATCTCGAAGCCGCCGCCGATCACGATCCAGGCGTGCGCGCCGTTGATGGTCGAGCCGATGAACAGCACCGCGACCAGGCCGAGCAGGCTGGCCAGGTAGACCAGCGGCCCGATCAGCCGGAGCAGCCGCGAATCGACCCGGGCCGCGCAGAACAGCAACACCGCCGCCAATGCGGTGTTGAGCAGGTGCTTGGCCAGGTAGGTCTGTGGGTTGCCACCGGCCTGTTCCAGCCGGGTCCGGGTGGCCGACCACACCAGCAGCGCGCCGATCAGGCACAGCAGGCCGGCCGCGGCCAGCAACACCAGGTCGTAGGAGCGCAGCCGGCGCGGGTCGGAGATCGCGCGCAGCGGGGACCGGGCCGGTGCCAGCAGGCCGGTCACAGCGTCAGCACCTTCGTCATAGCGCCAGCACCTTCGTCACCGCGCCAGCACCTCGTCACCGCGCCAGCGCCTTGGGCAACGTCGTCGCAGGCTTGGCACCGGGCAGCGCCGGCGCCCCGGAGGCGCCGAGCAGCGCGTCCCACAGCACTCGCGACATCGGCGCCGCGGCCAGCGCGCCGGTACCAGCCTGCTCGACCATCCCGACCATGACGAACCGCGCCGTGCTGGCCGGCGCGCCCGGCTGTACCGGCCCCCAGGACGCCAGCCAGGACGTGTCCTGCTTGCCATAGACCTCAGCGGTGCCGGTCTTGCCACCGATCAGCGTCTTGATCGGCGAGCCGTCGAAGGACAGCGCGCCAGACACCGCGTGATTGTCTTGAAAATGCAGGGCATTGCCGAAGAACGCCAGGTCAGCGGCCGGCACCGGCAGCTTGCGGACGACCTTCGGAGTGATCGTCCGGACGGTCTTGCCGGCGCTGTCGCGCACCGCCCAGCCCAGCGTCGGCTGGTAGATGGTGCCGCCGTTGACCATCGCCGAGTAAGCCACCGCCAGCTGCAGCGGCGACAGCGTGGTGTCGCCCTGGCCGATCGCGGTGTCGGCGTTGTTGCCGGCGAAGTAGCGCCAGCCGTCCGTACAGTTCTCCGACGCCAGCTGGGTCAGGTAGGCCCGGTCGGTGCGGTTGGCCACGTCCGGGTAGCCCTTGCGCGCGGCCGCGCAGTAGTCGGCCTTGTTCGCCTGCCACAGCGCCAGCCGGTTCTCCCGGTCACCGATCGAGCCGCTGGCCTGCTCATCGGCCGGCAGGTCCACCCCGGGCGCGTGCGCCACCCCGAACGCGGTGGCCATCTTCTGCAGTTGCTCCAGCGGCTTCTGGCCATTGTCGGACCGGGCCTGATCGGCCTGCCACTCGGCGACGGCCGGAGCGTAGAAGAACGTGTCGCAGGAAACCTGCAATGCCTGGGTCAGCGAGATCGGGCCGCCGAAGGATTCCGAGTCGAAGTTCGTCTTCAGCCGGCCGTCCACGCTCAGCGCGCCCGGGCACGGGTAGGTCCCATCGGTGCTGATCGCGCCGGTGGTCAGGTCATCGGACGTGCTGATCAGCTTGAAGGTCGAGCCGGGTGCGTAGGCGCCGGCGATGGCCCGTCCGACGAGCGGGTCGTCGGCACCCGGCGCGGTCAGCTTCTGGTAGTCGGCGACCGAGATTCCCCCGACGAACACTGACGGTTGATAGGTCGGGTAGCTGGCAGCAGCGATGATCCGGCCGGTGTGCGGGTCCAGCACGACCAGCGCTCCCGAGGTGGCCGGCTTGCCCTTTGCACGAGAGGCCGCGATCTGGTCGGCGAGCGCCTTCTCGGCCAGTGCCTGCACGTTCGCGTCGATGCTGGTGACCAGCGTGTCGCCCGGTTGGGCGGCGATCGAGGTGATCGCGGTGCCGACCGGTTCGCCGCGCGCGTCCAGCTGCACCTGCTCGCTACCGTCCACCCCGCGTAGCGCCGAGTCATAGAACTCCTCCAGCCCGCTGCGACCGATCGTGTCGGCGTCGGCCAGCCGGTGGTTGGACTTCTGGTCGTCGGCGCTCACCGCCCCGGTGTAGCCGAGCAGGTGCGCGGCCAGGCTGCCACCGGGATAGTCCAGCACGGTCTGGTCCTCGATCGCGACCCCACCGAACTGCTCGGCATGCTCGGACACCGCCAGCACCACCGCGTCATCGACCGCGCTGGCAACCGGCACCGGCTGGTACGGCTCGCCGGTCCAGCACGGCGCCGGGACGTGCACCCCGCACGGGGTGATCTCGCGGCGCAGGTCGGCCGCGCTGGTGTGCAGGACGGCCGCCAGCCGCGCCAGCACCGCTGCCCCGTGATCGGCGCTCCGGTCCAGCGCGGACCGGTCGACGGTGACCACGTGGGTGCTGCGATTGCCGACCAGCACCCGGCCACGCGAGTCCAGGATCTGGCCCCGGACGGCTGGCACCACGAAGCTGGCCGGCGAGGTCAGGCCGGCCGACTGGGCCGGCTTGTGATCATCGAGCAACTGGACGAAGGCCAGCCGGGCCAGCAGGGTGAGCAGTAGCGAGCCGACCAGCAGCCGCAGCACCGACAGCCGCCGGCGCTGGGCCGCCTGCCGGTAGGCCGAGCTGGCTGGCCGGTAACCCGAGGCGGCCATCAGCGATTGCCGAGCACGGCGATCGCCGGCCGGGGAGGCCGGATGCCCTGCGCGCGCAACAGGCCACGGGTCAGCGGCACCAGCGGCAGGCCGATCAGGGCGTCGGCCAGCGCGACCGGGATCAGGCTGGCCAGCGCGGTCCACGCGGTCGCCGCGTGCGAGCCGAGGATCGCCAGCAGCAGGCCTACCGCCAGCGCGGTCAGCGCGGCCAGCACCGCTGCCAGCCCGGCGACCGCACGGGTCCGGTAGCCGCGTTGGGTTGCCAGGCCGCCGATCATGCCGGCCAGCAGCCCGGCGGCCAGCCAGCACAGCGCCTGCACCCCGGCCGGATGATCGGAACCGAGGTCGGCCAGCAGTCCGGTGCTGAAGCCCAGCCCCATGCCGATGCCCGGGCCGGCGTAGATGCCGACCACGATCACCAGCAGCGCCGGCAGCGACACCGGCACCGGAAAGGTCAGCGGGCCGATCAGGGTGGCCTGCAGCAGCAGCGCGGTGAGCACCCCGGCAGCAGCCGCGGCCAGCCGGCTCATCGGTTAGCCGCCGGGGTCAGCGCCGGCCGGGCCGCCACGCTCACCGGCAGCAGCACCACTCCGACCAGGTCGAGCGAGCCGCGTCCGGCGCTGGGTTGTAGCTGCGCGGTGACGGAGCCGTCGGTGCCGGCATGCACCGACCCGACCCGACCGACCTCCAGGCCGGGCGCGAAGGTGGTCTGGCCGGCCGGGCCGGTGACCAGCCGATCGCCGGCGCGAACGTCGGCATGCTCGTCCAGCGGCCGGGCCGACAGCCCGGCGCTGCCCCGACCGGCGGCCAGCAGCAGCTCACCGGTACGGGCATCGCGCACGCCGACCGCGCTGGTCGGGTCGGTGCTCAGCAGCACCACCGAGGTGGTGGGGTACACCGCGATCAGCCGGCCGACCAGGTTCTGCCCGTCGGTCACGCTCTGGCCGGCCTGCAGGTGTTCCCGGCTGCCCGCGTCCAGGGTGAGCGTCCACTGAAAGCCCGCGCCGGGCCCGGTCGCGATCACCCGGGCCGGCAGGATCTGCCAGCGCTCGGAATCGGCTTGCAGTTGCAGGGCAGCCAGCCGGTGGCTGGTTGTGGCATCGGTGGTGGCCGCGGCCAGTTGCTGGCTGAGCTGGCGATTGCGTTGCTGCAGCTGGGCAATCTCGCTGCGGTTGCGGCCCACGTCCGGGATCGCCTGGACGAACCGGCGGACCGGGCCGATCACCGAATCGGTGCCCCGGTACAGCGAGCCGAGCGCGCCGGTGGTGCCGCCTCGGGCGCCGCCCAACGCGCCACCGGTGAAATCCAGGCTGATGAACAGCAACGCCACGACTGCCAGCGCGAGCGCGGACAGCTGCTGCCTGCGGGTGAGCTTGCGCATGAGCT
>JBDSAN010000604.1:0-3245 GCA_039922115.1 Jatrophihabitantaceae bacterium | reverse complement strand
CCAATGACCGAGGGTTACCCGCCAGCACCTGCCCCGCCCGCAGCGCAGATCGAGGCGACCGATCCGCCGCAGCCGAGCGCGCTGCGGCCGGTGGTGGTGTTGCTGCTGATCAACCTCGGCCTGTCCGCGCTGCTGACCGTGCTGGTGATCCTGGCCCGGCACAGCGTCATCAGCTACCAGCTCGATCATCGGCACGTCACCGACCCGGACCAGCGTCGAGTGCTGCGCGAGAGCTACACGGTCAGCCTGTGGGGACGGGTGATCGGCAACGTGGTGGCCAGCATCGTCTACGCGTTCCTGGTCCAGGCGCTGTTGCGCGGACGGCGCTGGGCCTACCGGCGGGTGCTCTGGCTGGGCGGGCTGGGCATCTTCGGCCTGCTCGCGGTGCAGGCCACCCCGTACCCGCTGTGGATGCGTGCCGAGCAGTTGAGCCAGGCGCTGGTGCTGGCCGCGCTGCTGTACTTCACCCTGCGGCCCGAGGTGCGCTCGCATTTCGCCAAGGGGCTGCCGGGTCGCGACGTCCGGCGCGGTCGCCGGTCCCGCTGACCCGGTTCGATGAAGTTTTACCTTGCGCTACTGGGCTAGTTGGCTTGCGCTATTGGGCTAGTTGGCTTGCGCTACTGGGCTAGTTGGATCGCCCCGCCGGCCAGCCGGACCGGAATCGGGTCGAGGATGTCGAAGGCCAAAATGCCTTCCGGCTCCAGGTTGCGAAACCCGACCAGTGCCCAGCCACCGTCGCGGCGCTGCACCAGCGGCGCGGCGAACAGCGCCGGTTCGGCCTGGAACGGGACGGCCCGGCTGATATCCCACGGCCCGGCAACCGAGTCGCCGGCCACCGACCAGGTGCTGAAGTCACCGAACTTTCGCCTGCGTTCATCAGTCTGTTCCTGCGGGTGACAGGTGAAGATCAGCACCGGACGGCCGTCCAGCACCCGGACCTGGACCACCTCCAACTGGCCGAAGCCGGCGCCTGGCTCGCAGACCGGCGGCCCGATTGTCCAGTTGCGCAGGTCGCTGCTGCGGGCCTCGGCCAGCACCCCGTCGTCGTTGCGGGCGCCGCCGGCGATCCGGGCGGTGATCAGCATCCGCCAGCCGTCGCCGTCCGGGTCTGCGAACACGAACGGGTCACGCCAGGTCTCGCTGGCCTCGATGTCGCTATCCAGCGTCCGGTACCAGCGCGGGTCGACCTCGACCGCCGGCCGGTCGCCAGCCCGCTGCCAGCTGGCCAGGTCGGTCGAGGTCGCCAAGCCGATCCGCTGATCCTTCAGGCCATGCCCAGCGGTAGAGATTGCCGTGTAGAACATGTGCCAGAGCCCGGTTCGATCGCGCACGACCGAGCCGGTCCAGAGCGCCAGGTCGTCCCAGCCCGAGGATGCCGGCCGCAACGCATCACCGTGGTAGGTCCAGCCGGTGAGGTCGGTCGAGCTGGCATGGCCGATGGTGGCGCTGGTGTGCCGCAAGCCGGCATCGACCAGCGCCCGCGGCGCCTTGAGAAAGTACAGGTGATAGCGCTGGCCATCATCAGCGATCCAGCTGTCCCACACCCAGTCATCGGGCAACCGCAGCATCTCAGCCTCCTGCGCTAACGCCAAGCGCTACCGTATCCGGTCCCAGCCGGCGGTCGGCGCCGGGTCGCTGGACTGCCCGGCTGGTCCGTTGGCGTTAGGCGTTGGCGTTTGGCGCTGGCTCAGAGCTTGTTGAGTGCCTGGCTGAGCTGCCGCTCGGTGGCGTTGCCCAGCCGCTCGAATTCCAGCTTCACGATCGGCGCGGCCAGCTTCGCCGCACCGTGCAGTTCGATGGTGGCGTGGTAGGTGATCTCGCTGCCGGTCGACACCGCCCGAACCGTTATGTCGTCGATGCTGGTGGCGGTGTCGTTGCGGCCGACCAGAACCAGGCGGCCCGGTTCAAGCTTGTCCAGCCGGTAGGCCAGTTCGGTCTCGCGTCCGAACACCTTCGACACGTTTTGCCAGCTGGAACCGACCTGGATCGGGCCGCTGTCCTGCCGGGTGCAGGTCTGGGTGCCCGGGTCCCACTCGACGGCGTTGCCGAAGTCCTTGAGGTAGTCGATCACGACGGCTACGGGTTGCTCGACGGTGAACGTGCGACTGACACTGACCACTGCAACGACCTCACATAGCGAATCCGGCCGGTGCGGTTTACGGGGCCACCTGCCACAGTACGGCCGTCCGGACGAATCAGTGCTGGACGCGGTGCTCGACGATCAGGTCGGCGATGATTCGCAGGTTGGCCGGCCCCGTTGCCGGATCGGTAACGCCACAGGCCGGATCACCCACGCCGGACGTCCCGAAGTCGATCGCCGCAGCCAGCGCGCCGTCGCGCACCAGCAGTCACGGCTGGGTGGCCAGAAAGGCTGCCAGCCCCGCGACCGTCCTGAAGTGATGGCCCAGCATGCCGACCTCGATTGCGGCCCGCACGTTCTCAGCGGCATCATCCACCAGCAGGCAGTCCCCTGCCGCGCTGCCCAGTCGAGCGGATACCGCTATGAACACGGCAGGATCTGGCTTGGCCAGGCCGAGCTGCCAGCTGCTGAAGACCGCGTCCAACTCCCGGTCGAGGCCGAGCCGGGCGAGGTCGGCCGGCAACCGGTCGGTGGCGTTGGACAGCAGCGCGACCGGCCGGACGAGGCGTTGCTGCCGGACCAGGGCCAGCACCTCAGCGGCCACCTCGCCGGCCGAGCGCGACCAGTCCCGCACCGAGCGCCGGCCAGCGGGGCCGTACCGCTCGGCCAGCTCGTCAGCGATCGCTGCCCGCCACTGCTGGTCGGTGATAGCCCCGGTGATCGCGGCCCGCAGCCGGCGCCGGTCACCGAAAGCCGCACCGGCCAGCGCACCGGCCGGCAGGCCGTTGCCGGCCTCGGCGGTGTCGATAATGGCCGGATCCCAGCGCCGCAGCACCCCGTCCAGGTCGATGATCAGCGGCTTCGGCACCCGGCCACGGTACCGGCGCCGGTGTTCGGTTGACCGCGGGCATAAGGTCGGGACGTGCCCGAGTTGTACCCGCCGCTGGAGCCGTACCAGTCCGGCCGGCTGGACGTCGGCGACGGCCACCGGCTGTGGTGGGAGGCCTGCGGCAATCCGGCCGGCAAGCCAGCGCTGGTGCTGCACGGCGGCCCCGGTTCGGGCTGCTCACCGTGGATGCGCCAGCTGTTCGACCCGCAGCGCTACCGAATCGTCCTGTTCGATCAGCGTGGCGCCGGCCGCAGCGAACCGCATGCCAGCGATCCG
>JBDSAN010000603.1:0-3351 GCA_039922115.1 Jatrophihabitantaceae bacterium | reverse complement strand
CTGATCAGCAAGAAGTATTACGACAACACCGCCTGCCCCCGGTCGGTGAACTCCGGGATCTTCGTGGTGCAGTGCGGCGATCCGTCCGGCACCACCTCCGGCGGGCCGACCTACACCACCAAGGACGAGAGCCTCACCAAGGCCAGCTACACCGAAGGCACCCTGGCGATGGCGAACTCCGGCGCCAACACCAACGGCAGCCAGTTCTTCTTCATCACCAAGGACAGCAACGGAGCCCTGGGTAAGAACTACACGGTGATCGGGCACGTGACCGGTGGGCTGAACATCCTTCAGAAAGTGGCCACCGGCGGCGACGACGGCTCGAACCAGGCCGGCGGCGGCCACCCGAAGATCCCGCTGTACTTCAAGACGGTCACCATCAAGGCCTGACCGGCCTCAGTTGGCGGCGTGCACCCGGTAGACGTCGTAGACGCCCTCGACGCCGCGCACCGTCCGCAGCAGGTTGGCCAGGTGCTTGGCCTCGGCCAGCTCGAAGGTGAACCGGGATACCGCGACCCGGTCCCGGTTCGTGGTGACCGAGGCCGACAGGATGTTCACCCGCTCGTCGGACAGCACCCGTGAGACATCCGACAGCAACCGGTGCCGGTCCAGGGCCTCGACCTGGATCGAGACGACGTACACCGAATCTGCTGACGGTGCCCACTCAACCTCGACCAGCCGATCGCTCTGCTGTTCCAGCGAGCCGGCGTTCGTGCAGCTACGCCGGTGCACCGACACGCCACCGCCACGGGTGATGAAGCCGAGAATCTCATCGCCGGGCACCGGGGTGCAGCAGCGGGCGAGCTTGACCCACACGTCGGTCATGCCGGCCACCATGACGCCGGCGTGCCCGGTCGTGCGGCGCGGCGAGCGGGTCGGCATCGCGGTCTCGGCGATATCCTCGGTCGCGCCTTCCACCCCACCGAGCGAGGCGACCAGCTTCTGCACGATCGACTGCGCCGACACGTGATTCTCACCGATCGCCACGTACAGCGCGGTCACGTCGGCCAGGTGCATATCGCGCGCGATGGTGACCAACTGATCGCCACCGAGCAGCCGCTGCATCGGTAGCGATGACTTGCGCATTGCCCGGGTCAGCGCGGTCTTGCCCGCCTCGACGGCATCCTCGCGCCGTTCCTTGGCAAACCACTGCCGGATCTTGGTTTTGGCCCGCGGCGAGGCGACGAAGGCCAGCCAGTCCCGGGACGGTCCGGAACCCTCAGCCTTGGACGTGAACACCTCGATCGTGTCGCCGTGATCGAGCGGGGTCTCCAGCGCCACCAGCTTGCCGTTGACCCGAGCGCCGATGCACCGGTGTCCGACATCGGTATGTACCGCATAGGCAAAGTCGACCGGGGTGGAGCCGGCCGGCAGCGGGATGACGTCGCCCTTCGGGGTGAACACGTATACCTCGCGCGCGCCCAGGTCGAAGCGCAGCGTGTCCAGAAACTCGCCGGGCTCCTGCGCCTCGCGCTGCCAGTCCAGCAGTTGGCGCAGCCACACCATCTCATCGCTCACCGCGGTCGGGGTGGCCGCGGCGCCGCCAACCTCCTTGTACTTCCAGTGCGCGGCGATGCCGAACTCGGCGGTGCGGTGCATCGCGTGGGTGCGGATCTGCAGCTCGACCGGCTTGCCACCGGGACCGATCACCGTGGTGTGCAAGGACTGGTACATGTTGAACTTCGGCATCGCGATGAAGTCCTTGAACCGGCCGGGCACCGGCTGCCAGTTCGCGTGGATCACCCCGAGCGTGCCGTAGCAATCCCGCTCGGACTCGACCAGCACCCTAATGCCGACCAGGTCGTAGATATCGGTGAATTCCCGACCGCGCACGATCATCTTCTGATAGATCGAGTAGTAGTGCTTGGGACGTCCGTAGACGTTTGCCTTGATGCCACCGGCCTTGAGGTCGCGATTGACCCGCTCGATCACCTCGTTGAGGTAGACGTCGCGTTGCGGTGCCCGGTCGGCGACCAGCCGGACGATCTCGTCGTAGCGCTTGGGATACAGCGTCGCGAAAGCCAGGTCCTCCAGCTCCCACTTGACCGTGTTCATACCCAGCCGGTGCGCCAGCGGAGCGAGAACCTCCAGCGTTTCACGGGCTTTTCGCTCCTGCTTGGCCGGCGGCAGGAACCGCAACGTGCGCATGTTGTGCAGCCGGTCGGCCAGCTTGATCACCAGCACCCGGGGGTCACGGGCCATCGCCACGATCATCTTGCGGATGGTCTCGGCCTCGGCAGCCTCGCCGTACTTGACCTTGTCCAGCTTGGTGACGCCCTCGACCAGGTGCGCAACCTCGGCACCGAACTCGGTGGCCAGCTCAGCGGTGGTCAGGCCGGTGTCCTCGACGGTGTCATGCAGCAGCGCGGCGACCAGGGTGATGGTGTCCATGCCCAGTTCGGCAAGGATGGTGGCCACCGCGAGCGGGTGGGTGATGTAGGGATCGCCGGACTTGCGCAGCTGGCCACGGTGACGTTCCTCGGCCAGGTCGTAACCGCGCTGCAGCAGCCGGGCGTCCACCTTCGGGTGGGCGGCGCGGTGCACGGCCAGCAGCGGTTCCAGGACCGGCTTGACGGTGGGCTGGCGCTGCGGTGGCGCGACCAGCCGGCGGGCGATCCGGTCGCGTACCCGGCGCCGGTGCGCGCCGTTGGCGACGTCGGTGGCGGTCGGTGCGCCGGCCGCGGCCGGGCTGCGGCTGGGTTCGGCTGGCTGGCTTGAAGGGGTGGTCGCGGTGGCGTCCGCAGCGGCGGCAGGCCGCACCTGATCGACCGGCGAGCCCGCTCGTCCGCTATCGGCTGCCCGTGGTCCAGTCGCCTCGGTGGTCAGAACGTCCCTCCCCCACAGTCGCGCCCGACCACCAGTCTAGGCTGCCGGCCGCGCCCGCCGCAGGGCGGCCGAACCGCTTACAGGGTCAGTAGCGCGGTGAGGTCGTGACCGGCCAGTCGAGCCCGACCAGCCAGGAAGGACAGTTCTACCAGAACGCCCAGGCCGCTCACGCTGGCCCCCGCCTCGCCGAGCAGGCCGACCGTGGCCGCCAGCGTGCCGCCGGTGGCCAGGACGTCATCGACCACGAAGACCCGCTTGCCCTCCAGCAGCCCGACCGGAACCTCGATCTCAGCGCTGCCGTATTCCAGCTGGTAACTGGCCCGCACGGTCGGCGGCGGCAGCTTGCCTGCCTTGCGCACCGGCAGCACGCCGGCATTCACCGCCCTGGCCAGCGCGGCGGCCACGATGAAACCGCGTGCCTCGACCCCGGCGATGATGTCGGCCGCCGCCGCGTCCGGCAACGAGGCCAGCGAATCGATGCAGGCGCCGAACGCGGCCGCCGTCGGCTCGATCCTCTCCATCGCC
>JBDSAN010000602.1:0-15377 GCA_039922115.1 Jatrophihabitantaceae bacterium | reverse complement strand
CGACGGCCGGCCAGTTCTTCTGTCTCATCGCCTGCCTGACCAGCGCATCCCGGATGACCTTCGCGTTCAGCCGCGACGGCGCGATCCCCGGCTCGCAGATCTGGTCGAAGGTCTCGGCCTCGAAGCTGTCGCCGGCCTTCCAGCGGAGGTAGATGGGGACGGCGAAGGACAGGTAGAGGCCGATCACGCCGATGGACACCACCGCGAAGAACGCCACCGGCACCGGTGCGCCCCCGATATCGACCTTCACCAGCGCCGGCAGCGTCAGCACGATCGCGATAACCGCCGAGATGATCACGCCATAGACCGGAACTCGCTTGGAGTTCAGGTGCGACCAGTACTTGCCGCCGGGCACCGCGCCGTCCCGGCTGAAGGCGAACAGCATCCGGGTGGTGCTGGTCATGCAGGCAACCGTGCAGAAGAACTGGCCGGCGGCCGAGATCAGCAGCACCGTCCCGCCCCACTTGGTGGTCAGGGCCTGGCTGAAGATAACCGCCACCGCGCCACCGCCCTTGGTGACACCGGCTTCATCTTGCACCGCGAACAGGAACGACAGCAGCAGGATCCAGCCGCCGATCGCGGAGTAGAAGATCGAGCGCCAGATGCCCTTGGCTGCCGAGTTGGCCGCGCTGCGGGTCTCCTCCGACAGGTGGGCCGAAGCGTCATAACCGGTGATCGTGTACTGGGTCAGGATTGCCGAGATAGGCAGGACAAATAAGATGAATCCAATGCCATGGGTGTGCCCGCTGAACATCCCGGTGTTGTTGACAGTGTGCGTGAAGACCGACGAGACGCTGGCGTGATGGCTGGGCACCAGTAGCAGGATCAGCACGACTAGAGCCGCACCGGCAACGTGCCACCAGACCGAGATGTTGTTCAGCACCGCGAGCAGGTGGCTGGAGAAGATGTTCACCAGCGCGGCCAGCACCAGGATCACCATGAACAGGATGAACACCCGGTTCAGCGAGTAATGTGCCGCCCAGGACGTGCTGAACGCGCTCAGCGTGTAGTCGATGAAGGTCGCGCAGCCGTAGGCCACCGAGGCGTCGATGGCGAGCAGGCCGATCAGGTTCAGCCAACCGGTGTAGTAGCCGGCCTTCGGGCCGCCGAGCTTGGAAGCCCACCAGTAGATGCCGCCGGAGGTCGGGAACGCCGAGACCAGCTCCGACATGCACAACCCGATCACCAGGATCATGGCCGAGATGATCGGCCACCCCCAGGCGATGGCTGCCGGTCCGCCGTTGTTCCAACCCAGGCCGAAGCTGGTAAAACAGCCCGCCAGGATCGAGATGATCGAGAATGAGATGGCAAAGTTGGAGAAACCCGACCAGGAACGGTTCAGTTCCTGCTTGTAGCCGAGTTCGGCCAGCTTGCGTTCGTCGTCGTTCAGTTCGGAAATGTCGACCACCGTGATGCTCCTCGCTGCGCAGGTGGTCGGATAATAGGCCCGGCCGGCCTCAACGGTCTAGGGCCTAGACCTTTGTCAGATATGTCAGAGGCGGATAGTTGCTAGTTCATCACGGCAGGGTGAACTTATCGGATCGGTAGTCGTACCATTTGCAGATGCTCGCCGACGACAATAGCGACGATCCAGCGCTGATAGGGCTGACTACCTATCGGGAACCGGCCCGCTGGGGCGTCTGGGACGAGACCGCCGACCTGCTGCCCGCCAGCTATGCCCGCTCGGTCACCGAGGCCGGCGGGGCTGCGTTGCTGCTACCACCGGGCCGTTCCGATGTGGTTTCGGCAGTGCTTGATGGCCTGCACGGGCTGGTGGTTGCCGGTGGCGCCGATGTCGATCCGAGCCGGTACGGACGATCCCGCGATCCCAACACCGGCCCGGCCAGGCCGGATCGTGACGACTGGGAACTGGCTCTGGTTGTCGAGGCGTTGGCCCGCCAGCTGCCGGTACTGGCGATCTGCCGCGGGATGCAGGTGCTGAACGTCGCGCTCGGGGGTGACCTGATCCAGCACCTACCAGCTGAGGTCGGTTCGGACGAGCATTGCCCCACCGTCGGCAGCCATGGCCAGCACCCGGTGACTGTTGCCGAAGGCAGCCTGCTGTCAACGGTGCTGCGAAGCGGCACCCAGGTTGCTACCTACCATCATCAGGCCGTGGAGCGCCTTGGCGCCGGCCTGATGGCCACCGGATGGGCTGGCGACGGGACGGTGGAGGCTGTCGAATGCAGCGGTGCAGGCTGGCTGATCGGGGTTCAATGGCACCCGGAGGTCCTTGACGGAGCGGCGCTGTTCAGCTCGTTCGTCCGCGCCGCCAAGGCCTACCGGGACGGCCAGGCGCGATGACCGGCGGCAACGTCGAGGCGCTGTGGGCGAAGTCGGTGTTCTCGCCGGTCCCGGTCCGCAATGCTTTCGAGGTGACCGTGCAGCGGCTTGCCCAGGGCATCCGGCTCGGCGTGCTGGTCGAGGGCGATCGACTGCCGCCGGAGCGGGAATTGGCTGACACGCTGGGCGTCAGCCGGGAGACTTTGCGCGAGGCGATCCGCGCACTACGCGATGCCGGCCTGGTCGAGTCACGGCGCGGCCGCGGTGGCGGAACGTTCGTGGTGGCACCGAAGGCCGGTCAGCGCAGGTCGGCCAGCCAGATCGGTAAGTCGATCGCGCACAGCCTGGACGACGCACTCGATCTGCGCCGGGTGGTCGAACCGGGTGCGGCCGCGCTGGCGGCCAGTCGCACGCTGACCGCCGATGATCGGGCCAGCCTGCTGCGCTACCTGGACGAGGCAACCCACTGCGGTCCGGACGAGCGCCGGTTGGCAGATTCCCGGCTGCACCTGGCGATTGCGGCAACCGGCGGCAGTCCCTCGGTGACCGCGGTGGTGGCCGAAGCGCAGATGCGACTGGATGAACTACTTCGGGCCATTCCGGTAATCGCTGCCAACATCGCGCATTCCGACGTCCAGCATGCCTGCATCGTCGACGCGATCCTCGGCGGCCAGGCCGACCGGGCACGCGATGAGATGGCCGAGCACGTGGACGGCACCGCTGCGCTGCTGCGCGGCTTTCTCCGCTGAGGGTTTCCGAAGCAGGGCACTGAAGGTATGTTGAGCGGACCTTAGGACGAGAGGCGATGGTGTCATGTCTGCACCGAGGAGCATCGAGGCGTTGCGGGTCGCGGTCGCCGAAGGCTTGATCGACACCGTGGTACTCGCGCTCGTCGACTTGCAGGGCCGCCTGCAGGGCAAGCGATTGGACGCCTCCTACTTTCTCAACGACGTGCTCGGGCATGGCAGCGAGGGTTGCAACTACCTGCTGGCAGTCGATATCGAGATGAACACGGTCGACGGCTACCAGATCTCGTCCTGGGATCGCGGCTATGGCGACTTCGTGATGATCCCGGATCTGTCCACCCTGCGCCGGATCGCCTGGCAGCCGGGCACCGTGCTGCTGCTGTCAGACGTCCAATGGCTGGACGGAACCCCGGTCGCCGAGTCGCCACGCCAGATCCTGCGCCGGCAGCTGGACCGGCTGGCTGAACGCGGCTGGCTGGCCTATGTCGGAACCGAACTCGAGTTCATCCTGTTCGATGACACCTACGAGCAGGCATGGTCGCAGCGGTACCAGGGACTGCGCCCGTCCAACCAGTACAACGTCGACTACTCGATCCTGGGCACCAGCCGGGTCGAGCCGTTGTTGCGAGCGATCAGGCTCGGCATGCGTGATGCCGGCATGCAAGTCGAGTCGGCCAAGGGTGAGTGCAACCTCGGCCAGCACGAGATCGCGTTCAAGTACACCGAGGCGCTGGCAACCTGCGACAACCACGTGATCTACAAGAACGGTGCGAAGGAGATCGCCGGCCAGCATGGATCGGCTTTGACCTTCATGGCAAAGTACAACGAGCGCGAGGGAAACTCCTGCCACATCCACCTGTCGCTACGTTCCGAGGCCGGCGAATCGATCTTTGCCGGGGATCGTCCCGGTGGGGTATCGGAACTGTTCGAGCACTTCCTGGCTGGCCAGCTCGCCGGCCTGCGCGAGCTGAGCTACTTCTTCGCGCCAAACATCAACTCCTACAAGCGATACCAGCCCGGCTCGTTCGCGCCGACCGCGGTGGCGTGGGGGCTGGACAACCGCACCTGCGCGTTGCGGGTGATCGGGCACGGGCCCGGCCTGCGGTTCGAGAACCGGCTACCGGGCGGCGATGTCAACCCCTACCTGGCGGTCGCGGCGATGATCGCAGCGGGCCTGCACGGGGTTGACAACGAGCTGCCGCTCGAGCCGGCCTTCGCCGGCAATGCCTACGTCAGCGACGCGCCACGGGTACCGGCCACCCTGCGCGAAGCGGCCGAGTTGCTGGCAGGTAGCGAGATTGCCCGGTCCGCATTGGGTGATCCGGTCGTGGATCACTACACGAATACCGCTCGGGTCGAGCTCGCCGCATTCGATGCGGCGGTCACCGACTGGGAGCTGGTTCGCGGATTCGAGCGGATGTGAACCGATGAGCCTGCTGCACGAGATCGTCAACCCAGCCACCGAAGCGGTGGTGACCTCGGTTCGAGGCCTCGACGTTGCCGCGGTCGACGCCGCGATCGCCCGATCCCGCAAGGCCTTTGAGCAATGGCGGCTGGTCTCGCCGGGCGACCGGGCGCGGTTGTTGCGACGGTTCGCCGAGGCGGTCGACGCCGACGCCGAGCACCTGGCGCAGCTGGAGGTAACCAATTCCGGCCACACTGTCGGCAACGCGCGCTGGGAAGCGGGCAACGCTCGTGACGTGATCGCCTACTACGCCGGTTCGCCGGAACGCTTGATCGGCCAGCAGATTCCAGTAGCCGACGGCATCGACATCACCTTTTACGAGCCGCTAGGCGTGATCGGGGTGATCGTGCCGTGGAATTTCCCGATGCCGATTGCCTCCTGGGGATTCGCCCCGGCGCTGGCCGCTGGCAACACGGTCGTGCTGAAGCCTGCCGAACTCACCCCGCTCACCGCGCTGAGACTGGCCGAATTGGCATTGCAGGCAGGCATTCCGGCCGATGTATTTCAGGTCTTGCCCGGTCAGGGCAGCGTGGTCGGGCAGCGCTTCGTCGAGCATCCGGACGTCGCCAAGCTGGTGTTCACCGGCTCCACCGAGGTGGGCCGGCAGATCATGGCCGGCTGCGCGGCGGGCATCAAGCCGGTAACCCTTGAACTCGGCGGTAAGAGCGCGAACGTGATCTTCGCTGACGCCGACCTGGAACAGGCAGCTGCCACCGCCCCGTACGCGGTATTCGACAACGCCGGGCAGGACTGCTGCGCGCGATCGCGAATCCTGGTACAGCGCAGCGTGTTCGACAGGTTCATGTCGCTGTTCGAGGCGGCGGTGCAGGCGGTGGTGGTCGGCGACCCGGCCAGTGATCGCTCAGAGATGGGACCGCTGATCAGCGCCGGGCAGCGCGATCGGGTTGCCGGTTACGTTACCGACGAGAGCCAGGTTGCCTTTCGCGGCAACGCCCCGTCGGGTGCGGGTTTCTGGTTCCCGCCGACGGTGTTGGCACCGACCGATCTAGCCGATCGGGTGCTGCATGAAGAGATCTTCGGCCCGGTGGTTGCGGTGGTGCCCTTCGACGACGAGGCGGCCGCGATCCGGATCGCCAATGACAGCGAGTTCGGCCTGTCCGGCTCGATCTGGACCCGCGACCTCGGTCGGGCGCTGCGGGTCAGCCGTGGCATCGAGGCTGGCAACCTGTCGGTGAACTCGCATTCCTCGGTCCGGTACTGGACGCCGTTCGGCGGCTACAAATCGTCCGGCCTCGGTCGCGAACTCGGTCCGGATGCGCCATTGGCGTTCACCGAAACCAAGAATGTCTTTATTTCTACGAAGGGTTAGGTAGCACGGTGACTGCAATTGTGGCCGGACGGTTGGACGGCAAGGTGGCGGTGGTGACCGGCGCTGGTGGCGGCATCGGGCTGGCCACGGTGCGCCGGTTCGCGGCCGAGGGCGCCAGGGTGGTGTGCGCCGACATCGAGGCCGATACCGCGGCCGCGCTGGCCAAGGAGGTCGACGGCATCTTCGTCCAGGTCGACGTTACCGATGCCGAGCAGGTACGCGGGCTGTTCCAGACCGCGGTGGACAGCTACGGCGGGCTGGATATCGCTTTCAACAATGCCGGAATCTCGCCTGCCTCCGACGACTCGATCCTGACCACCGGGATCGAGGCGTGGGAACTGGTGCAGCGGGTGAACCTCACGTCGGTCTACCACTGCTGCAAGTACGCCATCGAGCACATGCAGGCCAGAGGTGGTGGCTCGATCATCAACACGGCCTCGTTCGTTGCGGTGATGGGTTCGGCGACCTCGCAGATCTCCTACACCGCGAGCAAGGGCGGCGTGCTGGCGATGAGCCGGGAACTCGGCGTGCAGTTTGCCCGGGAAGGCATCCGGGTCAACGCGCTGTGTCCCGGCCCGATCAACACGCCGCTGCTGCAGGAACTGTTTGCCAAGGATCCGGAGCGCGCGGCCCGGCGGATGGTGCACATCCCGATGGGACGCTTCGGTGAGGCGTCCGAGATCGCCGCCGCGGTGGCGTTCCTGGCCAGCGACGACTCATCGTTCATGACTGCCTCGACCTTCCTGGTCGATGGGGGCATCAGCGGGGCCTACGTAACCCCGATGTAGCTGGTGGATTCATCGCCACGGCGCAGCCCGTCCCGGCCTCCGGCGTCGGCCGGGTCGGATCCGATCGAGACCTGCCGGTTGAGTTCGTCGACGTGGACCTTCTCGCCGGGTCACCGTGGCCCGATGGATCTTGGACTTGAGCATCTCTCAACACGATCGGCTCGCTGGGCACCTGCTACCTCTGGTTTCGAGCTCGGGCGCTGCGTTAGCGCGAACACGCTCCGTGTCGCTAATGCAGCGCAAAGTTATGGCTTTTCGCGCTTGGGTTTGATGCCCGATTCAAGGTATACATGATCTTGCTCTGGCGCTGTCTGGGCGCTGAGCAGATTGCTGTCGGGGATCACCGACCGGCTGGACCACGGGGGATGGATGAACGTCGAGGTGGTGCATGCCGCGCCCCGATCCGGCCTGAGCTTCACTGACTGCTGCGATCGCACGATGGTCGAACTGCCGCCCTACGACCGGATCAGCACGAAACCCGATCAGGTGACCTGCGGCAGGCTCAGCGTGATCGATGAGCGGGTGCTGTCTGGTCAGCCGTTCGTCGCCGAGCATCAGAACAGCGAGCAGTTGCTGTTCGACATGGCTGTGAGCGTGCGTGGCTTGTGCGGGCCGACGGTCAGCCTGACCGCCGCCCTCGACAGCGTCCGGACGGCGGTGTTCGAACTGGTCGGGCCGCGCGATCCACGGGAGTTCTGGCCAGCTGCCTTGCTGGTGCGGATCACCGCCCGAGCCACCGAGCTGGCCGGCTACTGAGCGTCAGGTCGGCGCGAGGGCAGGTCCAAGCACGACCGACCCAGTCCAGGTCGAGCGGTTCTGTGATGCAAGCGATGCTTGAGGCCAATTTCATAAAATTGGCGATCCAGATCCTGATCTGGCGATGCATTCGAACAGTTGCCGAAGGCCGCCCAAGCTAGGGTCGGTCTGGTGAACTCACGGCTGCGGGTACTGGTCGCACCGGACAAGCTGCGCGGTACGGCGACCGCAGCCGAAGCAGCGCAAGCGATCAGCGAGGGCGTCACCAGTGCTGGCGGCGTGCCCGAACTATGTCCGCTGGCAGATGGCGGTGAGGGCTTTCTGGACGTGCTGGGCGGCCCGAACCGGCGGACCGAAGTATCTGACGCGCTCGGTCGTCCGATCCGAATCCCTTGGCGCCTTGATGGCGAAACGGCCGTGATTGAAACGGCAATGCTGTCCACCGATGTCCTGCGATCCGGACCTGGGCCGGCCGAGGCGCTAGCGGCCACCAGCGAAGGCGCCGGGCAGCTGATCGCCGCCGCGCTCGATCAAGGCGCCAAACGCGTCCTGGTCGGCCTCGGTGGATCCGCTTTCACCGACGGTGGCATCGGCGCGCTTGCTGCGCTGGGCGGGCAGGTCCCGTTCCGTCCCGGCCTGCAGGTCGTCCTCGGCTGTGACGTGAGCACCGGTTACCTCGATGCGGCAAGGGTGTTCAGCCCGCAGAAGGGTGCCGGTCCGCCGGCAGTGGCCACGCTGACCACGCGCCTCGCCGATCAGGCGGCCATGCTCCGTTCCCGTTTCGGACGTGATATCAGCCGGATTCCCGGCACCGGCGCGGCCGGCGGGCTGGCCGGCGGCCTGCATGCTGCCGGCGCCGAGCTCGATTCCGGGTTCGCGATGGTGGCCAGTCGAACCGGGCTGGACCGGCGACTGGCCGGTTGCGACCTGGTGATCACCGCCGAGGGTCGGCTGGATGCCAGCTCGCTTGCTGGCAAGGTGGTCGGCGGCCTGATCGAGCGATCCGCCCGACCGGTCTGGGTGCTTGCCGGCTCGATCGCCGAGGACCCTGAACTCGCCGGCAGGATCGAGCAGATTGACCTTTCCGTCCGGTTCGGCAATGCCGCAAGGTCGGACGTCACCGGCTGCCTGCGCCGCGCGGCAGCGGAACTGATCCAGAATTGGGGCTCGTCCAGCACGATCTGACAGCGGTAGGGTGGCCCGGTTCACGAATCGGCACCACACCGCGGAGGACCCGATGGCGAGCAGGACCACACCTTTTGCAGCAGGAACGCCGTGCTGGGTAGATCTGATGACAGCTGACCCGGCCCAGGCCAAGGAGTTCTACGCTGCCGTGTTCGACTGGACCTACCAGGAGGCTCCGGCCGAATTCGGCGGCTACACCAACTTCTTCTCCGACGGGCACAAGGTGGCCGGCCTGGTCGGCCAGCCCGACCCGAACGCGCACGAGATGTGGAGTACCTACCTGAGCACCGACGACATCGACGCGAGCCTGGCAAGCGCGGCCGATGCCGGCGCGACGGTGCTAATGCCGGCCACGCAGGTCGCCGACCTCGGCTCGATGGCAGTGCTGATCGATCCGGCCGGCGCGGCGTTCGGGCTGTGGCAACCGGCCGGCCACACCGGCTTTCAGAAATACAACGAGCCGAACTCGGTCAGCTGGGACGAGCTGCACACCAAGGACTACCAGCTCAGCTTGGCCTTCTACAGCAAGGTGTTCGGCTGGGGCCTGGACCCGCTGTCAGACACCGAGGATTTCCGTTACTCCACCGGCCTGATCGACGGCGAGGTGGTCGCCGGTGTGATGGATGCGCACAGCTACCTGCCAGCCGAGATTCCCTCGCACTGGACGGTGTATTTCAGCGTGGCCGATGTCGACGCCACCTGCCTCAAGCTCGTCAAGCTGGCCGGCACGGTGCTCGAGCCGGCTAAGGACACCCCGTTCGGCCGGATCGCGGAGGTAACAGACCCGTCCGGGGCCAGGTTCAAGCTGCATCAGGTGGTGGCCGGCTAGCCAGCTGGCACGCGGGGCGAGGCTGCTGGTCACTACGGTAGGTGGGTGGCCAGCCCCCAGTCGCACCCGCGCCGGATCGCAGGCTCGCTGCACGGGCTCTACCGGGACGCGGCCCGGCTCGATCTGAGCCAGTCCGACCCGGTGGTCTCGGCCCGCAACGCGCTCGGCCTGGTTGCGGTGCTGGTGATCGGGGTCGCGCTGGGCAGCCCGGCCGGTGGGGTGCAGGCGGCGATCGGCGGGTTGCAGACCTCGTTCGCCGATCGCCCCGGGCCCTACCGGCTGCGGATGGCCCGGATGCTCACCACCGCGCTGGCCGCGGCAGTTACCGCAGGCCTGGCCGCGGGCCTGGGCCACAGCCTGGTCGCGTCCGCGCTGCTGCTGGCGGTGCTCGGCTTCGCGGCCGGGCAGCTGCTGTCAGTCGGTCCGAGCGCGGCTCAGGTGGGCATCGCGGCCACGGCGTGCGCGCTGGTGCTCGGCCACATCCCCGAGCGCCCGCTGGCCGCGTTCTACACCGGGTTGCTGGTGCTTGCCGGCGGGGGCGTGCAGACGGTGCTGGCGATCGCGGCCTGGCCGCTGGGCCGGCACCGGCCGGAGCGGCATGCGCTGGCGGCGCTGTACCGGCAGCTGGCCGACCTGGCCGCCAACCCGATCGACGCGGGCACCAGCCCGCCGCTCGGTCAGCGGATTGCCGACACCGAGGCGGTGCTGCGCGGCGCCGGCCACGACCACGGTCCGAGCGTGGAGGCCTACCGGGTGCTGCTCGACGAGGCGGTGCGGGCCCGCCAGGACATCCTGGTGCTGTCCGGCTACGCCGACCGGCTCGGCCGGGACGGGCAGCCCGGCGCCCAGCAGTTTCTCCGCGATGAGCTCGGACGAGCCGCCACCGTCATCGGGTTGATCGGGCAGCTGCTGCAATCGGGCCAGGCCGGCGAGCAGGCCCGGCTGGCCGCGTTGGTCAGCGAGCTTGGCGCAGCCGGTCCCTGGCTCGGTGACTCGCTGACCGAGCGGGCCGCCCGGATCAGGCTGCGCAGCCTGGCCGGCCAGCTTCGGGCGATGGCCGAGACCGCGCGCACCGGCGCCGGCGAGGGCCGAACCGATGAGGACGGTGGCCGGCCGCGCGGTACGGTCAGGCTGCGCGATCCGCTCGCGGTGTTGCGTGCCAACCTGGACTTGCGCTCGCCGGCGCTGCGGCATTCCAGCCGGCTGGCGATCCTGGTACCGCTCGCCGACCTGGTCACCCGCGAGGTGGGTATCCCGCGCGGTTACTGGGTTTCGCTGACCATCCTGGTGGTGCTCCGGCCGGATTTCGGTTCCACCTTCCAGCGCTCGCTGATGCGGGTACTCGGCACTCTGGTCGGGCTGCTGGCGGCCAGCGCGCTGCTGCACTTCGTCCTCGGCGATTCGACCGCGGCCTCGATCGTCCTGCTCGGATTGTGCTTTTTCGGTATGCGGATGGCCGGCCCGACCAACATGGGCTTGTCCTCGGTGTTCCTGGCCGGGCTGGTGGTGGTGTTGCTGTCACTGGCCGGGTTGCCCGCGCACACCACGGTGCTGGACCGGTCGCTGGACACCGCGGTCGGCGGCGCGCTTGCGCTACTGGCCGCGTTGCTCTGGCCGAGCTGGGAGCGCCAGCAGGTGCCCGACCGGCTGGCTGAGCTGGTGCTGGCCTACCGCCGGTACCTGCAGTCGATGATCGATCCGGAAAGCTCGGCCGGGCAGCGTTCGGCAGCTCGTAGCCAGGCCCGGCTGGCTCGCTCGGCGGCCGAGGCGTCGGTGGATCGGGCGCGCGCCGAACCGGTTGACTCGTTCGGCCTGGTGGACTTCGGCTCAGCGATGCTGGCGCACACCCATCGGCTGGTGCACGCGCTGACCGCGCTGGACGCGACCCGGCAGAGCCGTGCGGTCTATCAAAAGGTGCCCGAGTTCCGGTTCCTGATCGAGGCGGCGCTGCAAGGCCTGGGACTGGTCGAGCAGTCGGTCCGGCACGGTTGGCGGCAGGTGCGCGAGCTGAAGCTTCGCTCGCTACAAGCCGAGCTGGTGACCGCACTGGCTGCCACCGACCTGTCCCCAGAGCTCACCGCTGCCCTGGTCGAGGCCACCGACCGGCTGGTCAACAGCCTGGATTCGGTGGTCGCGGTGCTACTCGAGCGCAAGCCGCAGCTGGTCACCGGTAGCTAGCCAGCTGGGAGCTGGCGCAGGTAGAGGTCGCGCAGCAAGCAGATTTCAGCGCCGTGCGCGATCACCTCGCGACTGATGTGCAACACGATGCCGAGCAGCGGCTCGTCGGCGTACTGCCCTTCCGACGGCCCGCAGGGTGCTGCCAGCGCGGCCTCGTCCAGGCTTGCAACGCCGGCGATCCAGGCCGCGTAGATCCCGTCGAGTTGGCTCAGCGCCTGCTCGGCGGTGCCAGCGTGATCGAAGTCGGCGTGCTCGGCCGGCGGGCCGCCGAAGTGCCCGGCGACCCGCTTGCCGAGCACGCTGACAATCAGGTGGGCCAGCCGCCAGCTGATGGTGGTTACCGGTCCGGGCGCGGGAACGCCTCGGATCAGGTCGAAGGTGAACTCGCCGCTGCCGACCGCTAGGCCGTCCCGGCCGGCACCGCGCGGGCGGACGCTCCAGCAATCAGCGACCGGCTCCCAGAAGTACTCGGCGTCGGTCAGGCCGTCCAGCCGTGGTCGCAGCTGGTGCTGCCAGTGGCCGTCCAGCTGATCGAGCAGTTCGGCGGTCAGGTTCATCGTCACGGACTGAGGCTAGCGGCAAGCCGGCCAGCCGCGCCTTTCCGCGCCGAGGTATATGCTTGCCGATAGGCAACTAATTGGAGGGGCGACGATGCCGGCTGGCTTCGCTGATGAGGACGTGGCCCGGTTGCGGATCGCGCTGGCCCGGATCGCGCGGGTGGTGGATCGGACGTCCGGGCAGGGCGAGTTGACCCGCACCCAGCTCTCGGTGCTCGGCACGGTGGCCCGGCTCAAGTGCGTCCCAATCGGAGAGTTAGCTGATATTGAAGGGCTAAACCCGACGATGCTGTCGCGTACGGTCGGCAAGCTGGAGGCCGACGGCCTGGTGTCGCGGGCGCCGAGCGCTGAGGACCGGCGAGCGATCCAGGTGAAGGTGACCCCGGCCGGCCGGGCCCTGCACCTGCGGCTGCGCCGGCTGCGGACCCAGCTGTTCACCGAGCGGCTGACCGAACTGCCGGCCGGTCGGGCCGCTGAGTTGCTGGCCGCGCTGCCGGCGCTGGAGGCTCTGGCCGAGCAGATGCGCAGCCCGCTGGGGCCGGCTCGGGAGCGATCGAGAGCTGGCGTGTCGCAATGATGGCCATCGCTGAGCTCAGCAGAACAACCTTTGCTTCACTGGCCAATCCTAACTACCGGCGCTACTTCGGCGGCCAGGCGATCTCGCTGGTGGGCACCTGGATGCAGACCGTCGCGCAGTCCTGGCTGGTGCTTCAGCTGACCGGATCCGGAACCGACCTCGGCCTGGTGGTCGCGCTGCAGACCTTGCCGGTGTTGCTGCTCGGCCCGTACGGCGGCGTGGTCGCCGACCGGGTCGACAAGCGCAAGCTGATGATGGCGCTGCAGTCCATGATGGGCGTCCTCGCGCTGCTGCTCGGCCTGCTCACGGTGACCCACGTGGTGCGGTTGTGGCAGGTCTACCTGCTGGCTGTACTGCTCGGCCTGAACAACTGCTTCGAGAATCCGGCCCGCCAGTCGTTCGTGCTGGAGATGGTCGGGCCGAAGGATGTTCGCAATGCGGTAAGCCTGAACTCGGTTCTGGTGAACACCGCCCGGGCCGTCGGGCCGGCTGTTGCCGGCGTGATCATCGCCTTCGGTGGCCTGGGAATCTGCTTCCTATTGAACGCGGTGAGCTTCGTCGCGGTGGTGGTCTCGCTGGCCCGGCTGGACGTGGCCGCCTTGCAGCGATCTGAGCCGACTCCGCGGGCTCGGGGCCAATTGCGTGCCGGCTTCGACTACGTCCGGGCCAATCAGCGGCTGGCGATCCCGCTGCTGATGATGGCCCTGGTCGGTTGCCTGACCTATGAGTTCCAGGTGACGCTGCCGATCGTGGCCAAGCAGAGCTTCGGTAACGACCCCCGGGTGTACGGGTTCATGACCGCGACGATGGGCGTCGGCGCGGTGGTGGGTGGGCTGTACCTGGCGGCCCGGGGTCGGACCGGGCTTCGTTCACTGGTCAATTCCGCGGGCTTGTTCTGCGTGGTGATGGCAGCTGCCGCGGTGGCACCAACGCTGCCGCTGGAGCTGATCGCGCTGGCCTTGGTCGGGGCGGCCAGCGTCGGGTTTCTGTCCAAGGGCAACAGCACTTTGCAGCTTGAGGCCTCGGCGCAGATGCGTGGCCGGGTGATGGCCCTGTGGGCGGTTGCCTTTCTGGGCTCGACGCCGATCGGCGGCCCGATCGCGGGCGCGGTCAGCGAACGGTTCGGTGGCCGGGCCGGTCTCGCGCTCGGCGCGCTCGCCTGCCTGGTGGCCGCTGGGCTTGGTGCGCTCACCCTGCGCCGGCCCGCCCAGCCGGTCGAACCTGCCGCGTTGACCAGTCCGCCCGGGCCGACCGGGCCGCTGGGGCCGCCCGCTGAGTCAGCCCAGTTGCTCGATTAGCCGATCCAGAAAGTCGACCTGGCCGGCGACCAGCCGCTGCCTGGCCTGCTCGATCGACGTCCAGGCGACCTCGGCCAGTTCCGGGAACAGCTGAGCCTTGCCCGACTTCGGCGGCCATTCCAGCTCGAAGGTGCCCAGCGTCAGGTTGGTCAGGTCCAACTCGGCCTCGACCGCACCGGCCCAGACCTGCACCAGCTTGCCGCCCCGCTGCTTCACCGTGCCGAGATCGGCGAGCTCGACATCGGGTACCGGCAACCCCAGCTCCTCGGTGAATTCTCGCCGGGCGGCTGCCAACGGTTGCTCGTCCGGGCCGTATTCGCCTTTAGGAATAGACCAGTTGTGCTCGGTGCGGCGTTGCCAGAGCGGGCCGCCGAGCCGTCCGATCAATACCTGCAGGTCGGGGTCTCGGCGGAACAGCAGGATTCCGGCGCTGCGTTTAGCTGGCATCCGATCAGTATCCCCGGCTGTGAGAGGCTGGCATAAATGTCTGCTGCCGAGCTCGTCCTGTTGCTGCTTGCTGGCGTCGCGGCTGGGCTGGTCGGAGCGGTGACCGGGCTCGCTTCGGTGATCGCCTACCCGGCGCTGCTTGCGGCCGGACTGCCGCCGGTCACCGCGAACGTGACCAACACGGTGGCCCTGGTGTTCAGCGGCCTCGGCTCCACGCTCGGAGCGCGCCCGGAGCTTGCCGGCCAGGGTCGGCGGATGCGAGTGCTCGGCGCGGCCGGCCTGCTCGGCGGCGCGGCCGGCGCGGTGCTGTTGCTGGTCACCCCGTCCTCGGCCTTCGCCCGGGTGGTGCCGTGGCTGATCGGGGTTGCCTCGCTGTGCGTGCTGATCCCGCGGCCGGCCGCCCACCCCGAGCCCGGAGCGCGCGACCGTGGCTGGGTGGTCGCGGCGACCTTGCTGGTATCGGTGTACGGCGGCTACTTCGGAGCCGGAGCTGGGGTGATGCTGATCGCGGTGCTGCTGGTGGCGACCGCCGAGACGCTGCCGCAGAGCAACGCGGTCAAGAACGCGGTGCTTGCCTGCGCCAACTGCATCGCCGCGCTTGCCTTCATCGTGTTCTCCGACGTGCGCTGGCTGGCCGCGCTGCCGCTGGCGATCGGCTACTTCGGCGGCGGGCTGATGGGGCCGTGGGTGACCCGGCGGTTACCGGTCCGGCCGCTGCGGGTGGCGATCGCGCTGGCCGGCGTACTGATCGCGATCAGGCTTGCGTTACAAGCATATTAGGACGTTCTTGGTTGCCTTGGTTGCCTTAATTGCCTTGGGGCGGTCGAACCGGGCGAGCGGGCCTTGAGCTGTGTGGCGCTGTGCTGTGCTGACGAGTGGGCAGTTCGCGCCGGGGTGTGCTGACGAGTGGGCAGTTCGGCCGCGAATGGTCGACTGCA
>JBDSAN010000601.1:0-9452 GCA_039922115.1 Jatrophihabitantaceae bacterium | reverse complement strand
ACCGTCACCGCGCCGGCCTGGGGCGCCACCCAGGCAACCCTGCAGGCCTGGGACCGGATCGGTGCCAGCTGGCAGCGACATGGCGACAGCGTGCCGGCCTGGCTCGGCCAGGCTGGCATGTCCCGGCAGGCCAGCGAGGGCTTCACCGGCAGCCCGGCCGGCAGCTTCACGCTGACCCAGGCCTTCGGCAACTACCCCGATCCGGGCACCGCGCTGCCCTACTTCCAGGCCGGCCGGGACGACTGGTGGTCAGGCGACAGCAGCTCGCCGACCTACAACAGCCACCAGCGTTGCCCGGCCACGTCCTGCCCGTTTCGAACCGGGCTGAGCGAGAACCTGCACGATGCCGGCGCGGTGTATGGCTACGCGGTCGCCATCGACTACAACACCGCACCGGCGATACCCGGTCGGGGCAGCGCGTTCTTCCTGCACGTGAGCCAGCAGCAGCCGACGGCCGGCTGCGTGTCGATCGATCAGGACGCGTTGGTGCAGATCCTGCGCTGGCTGAACCCGGCCCGGCACCCGCGCATCATCATGGGGGTCGGCTGACCGGTCCTCAGCCCAGCAACTCGGCGACCGCTGCCGCGAACAGCCGAACGTGCAGGTCGACCTGATCGGCCGTGGTGGCCGGGCTGATCAGCGACATGTTGTGAAACGGAGTGAGCAGTACGCCACGGTTGCACAGGTACAGGTGGAAGAACTCGTCCAGCTCGGCGTCGGCGGCGGCCGCTGACTCGTTGCCGGTACGTGGCGCCGGCGCGCAGAACCGGAATTCGGCCCGGGCACCCAGCTGGTTGATCGACCAAGGCAACCGGTGCTGGTCGATCACCGCCTGCACGCCCGCGCGGTAGCTCCCGGCCAGCGCGATCATCGTGTCGAATGCCTCGGCGGTCAGCACTTCGGACAGGGTCGCGCGCATCGCGGCGGTGGACAGCACGTTGCCGGCCAGCGTCCCGCCGACACCCCCGACATCGGCGATATCAGCCTGACCCGACTCGGCCAGCCCAGCCACCCGAGCCGCCAGCGACTGGGTGATTCCGTAGGCACCGCAAGGTATTCCGCCACCGATCGACTTGCCGATCACCAGCAGGTCCGGCTCCAGCGCCTCGGTTGCGGTCATGCCACCCGGGCCGGCTGAGAAGGTGTGCGTCTCATCGATCAGCAGCAGGCTGCCGTGCGCGCGGGTCAGCTTGCGCAACCCGGCCAGAAAGCCCGGTTCGGGCAGCACGATGCCGATGTTGGTCAGCGCCGGCTCGGTGACCAGCACGGCCACATCACCGGCTGCCAGCGCTGCCTCGACCGAAGCCAGGTCATTGAAGTGCGCGACCCGGGTGGTGCTGGTCGGGTCGACGGCCGGTCCGACGTTGCCCGGCCTGGACCGCGCGGTGCCGGACTCATCGAGGATCACGAAGGATTCGTCGACGCTGCCGTGATAGCTGTAGGAGAAGACCAGCACCTTGGGTCGGCCAGTCAGCAGCCGGGCCAGCCGGATCGCCCACCGGTTGGCGTCGGTCGCCGAGAGCGTGAATGACCAGCGCGGCAGGCCGAACCGGCGGCTCAGCTCGCCGGCCACCCACTCGGCGTCCTCGCTCGGCAGCATCGTGGTCAGCCCACCGC
This sequence comes from Jatrophihabitantaceae bacterium, assembly GCA_039922115.1. Lineage (GTDB taxonomy): Bacteria > Actinomycetota > Actinomycetes > Mycobacteriales > Jatrophihabitantaceae > Jatrophihabitans_A. Next base: position 7,835 of record JBDSAN010000601.1, on the reverse strand, counting down.
TGCCGCTCACTCGCTGCTCGATCGCCCGGCAGAGCGCCGGTGCGCTGTGGCCGGCCATCGCACCGGTGTCACCGAGGGCGAAGTCGGCGTACCGGTGACCGTCCACATCGACCAGTTCGGCACCGCAGGCGGTGTCCAGGTACAGCGGGAAGCCGCCCACCCACTTGCTCATCCAGGTCATCGGGACCCCGGTCAGCAGGTGCTCAGCCCGCTCGAACAGCTCCCGCGAGCGGGCATGGTTCATGCCGTATCGCTGGCGTTCGTCCTGAATCAACAAGGACAATCTGGCCCGATCGATGAGTCCGGTCACCCGGCAATCCTGTCACCTTGCCAGTCCTGTCGCAGTCGGCGGTGCTAGTGCGCCGGCAGGATCCGTCCGATCACCTCGGCGAGGCCGATCCGGCTGCCGTCCGGTCCTGGCGCGGTGGCGGTCATGCTCACCTCATCGCCGTCGAGCAGGAAGCTGCGGCTGCTGCCATCAGCCAGCGTGATCGGCTCGGCACCCGACCAGCTCAGTTCGAGCAGGCTGCCACGCTGCTCGCGCAGCGGCCCGCTGACCGTCCCCGAGGCGTACAGGTCGCCCGGACGCAGCGAGGCACCGTTGACGGTGAGGTGCGCGAGCATCTGGGCCGGCGTCCAGTACATCGAGGCGAACGGCGGTTCGGAGATCAGCTCGCCGTTGAGCCGGACTTGCAAGCTCAGGTCCAGGTTCCATGAGTCGTCGCTGTCATCGAGGTAGGCCAGCGGCTGCGGGTCGCGAGGGACCGCCGGCACCCGGGCTGATTCCAGCGCGCTGAGCGGGGTGATCCAGCCCGAGATCGAGGTGGCGAACGACTTGCCCAGAAACGGGCCTAGCGGCACGTACTCCCAGGCCTGGATGTCGCGGGCCGACCAGTCGTTGAGCAGGACCGCGCCGAACACGTGCCGGTCGAAGTCCGCGATCGGCACGGCGGTTCCGGGCACCGACCCGGCGCCGACCACGAAGCCGACCTCGGCCTCGATATCAAGGTGCTGGGACGGCCCGAATTCGATCGCATCACCGACCTTGCGTTGGCCGTTCGGCCGGCGCACCTCGGTGCCGCTGACCACCACGGTGCCGGCCCGGCCGTGATAGCCGATCGGCAGGTGCTTCCAGTTCGGGGTGAGCGCCGCACCGCCCGGACGGAAGATCTGCCCGACATTGCTGGCGTGGTGCTCGGAGGCGTAGAAGTCGACGTAATCGGCGACCGTGAACGGCAGCGCCAGTTCCAGGCCGGTGATCGGGACCAGCCTCGGCTCGATCTGCTCGCGATAGCGCTCGTCGGTCAGCCATTCGGTGAGCGCGGCGCGCACCTCTGCCCAGACCTCCGGCCCGGCGGCCAGGAACGAGTCCAGGCTGGCGGCAGTGAACAGCCGGGATCGCTCGGGCAGCAGTGATTGGGTGAGCGGTCCGAGCGGGAGTGCCTGGTCACCGATCCGGACGGCCACCTGCGGGCCGATGCCTGGCACGATCGGCACGCCGTAGGGCAGCGTGTGCACCCCGAACGGGTTATCGGCAGCGAGTTCAAGCCAGCTGTCGGTCATTCGGTGTCCACCAGTCCTAGGTTCTCGAGGTCGGTCAGGGGTTCGGTGATGCTGCAACTTCCGATTGAACGGAATTGACCACGTAGTCCGGCCACTTCGTCCGGGCTCAGTCCGCCGACGTGTTCGGCTAGCCGGTTGGCCGACCGTTCGGCCAGCGCCTGGATCGGGCGCTGCCCGGATCGCGCGGCGGCAACCGCCAGCAGGACGTTGAGAAAGCCGTGGTGGGCGAAGCCGGTGGTCGGGTCGAGGTGCCCGATCGCATTGTGCAGCCCGGCCGTGCACTTGAAGCCGACTCCGGACCGGACGGCGATCTCGATCGCGGTGGCCAGCTCAGCGTCCGCGGGGAAGGCCGTTGCGGTGGTACCGCCGGTACGCAGCTTCAGCGCCAGCCCGGCACCGGCCAGCCGGTCGGCCAGCTCGTGGCTGACCTCGTTGACCGGCAGCTCGACGAACACGGTGAATCCGTCCCCGGCTAGCTCGGCCAGCGAGGCGATCCAGCCGGTCAGCTCAGTTGCCGGTACCGGCAACTCGACCGCGCGGGCTCGGATCGCGGCCAGTTCGGATGCCTGCCGCAGCGCGCCGGCCAGCCCTGCCGGCCCGGCCGGGACGGTGATCGACACGTCCAATGGGGTCGGCTGCTGGTGTTCGGCAGCGGCATCGACCAGCCGGTCGCCAGGACAGACGAACAAGCCGACCAGGTCGGCATGTCCGGCCAGCCGGTGCCGCTGGTGCTCGGCCACCGCGGCCGGCATCGGCGCATTGCCTGGCGGGAACAGCGCGGCGTCGTCGAACAGGCCGTAGAACAGGGACGGAACCTTCACGCCGGTCCGCCGCCGGACCGGTTACCCGTGCCGGCCGACCAGCTCCAGGCATAGCGGCCATCATCGGCGGCAATGCCGGCTTCGCCGAGCTCCAGCGGCCGGAAGGTGTCGACCATGACCGCCAGCTCGTCGAAGTAGTGCACGCCGATGCTGGCCTCGTAGGCACCCGGCTGCGGCCCGTGCGAGTGGCCGCCTGGGTGCAGCGAGATAGAGCCGGGGCCGATTCCCGATCCCTTGCGGGCCTCGTAGTTGCCGGCGACGTAGAACATCACCTCGTCCGAATCGACGTTGGAGTGGTAATACGGCACCGGAATCGACAGCGGGTGGTAATCCACCTTGCGCGGCACGAAATTGCAGATCACGAAGTTGTTGGCCTCGAATACCTGATGCACCGGCGGTGGCTGGTGCACCCGGCCGGTGATCGGCTCGTAATCGGCAACGTTGAACACGTAGGGGTACAGGCAGCCGTCCCAGCCGACCACGTCCAGCGGGTGATGCGGCAGCAGGTGCACGGTGCCGCCGATGCCACCCGGCGCCCCGGAATCACGGTGCTTGAGGTAGACCTCGGTCGGCTCGTCGGCCTCGGCCAGTAGCGGTTCGGCCGGCGTGCGCAGGTCCCGCTCGCAGTAGGGCGCGTGCTCGAGCAGCTGGCCGTACCGGGACAGGTAGCGCTTGGGCGGCGCGATGTGCGAGTTTGCCTCGATGAAGTAAAGCCGAACCGGATCGCTGCCGGTCGGTAGCCAGCGGTGGGTGGTGGCCCGGGGCAGGATCAGGTAGTCCCCGGCGGCGACGTCCAGCGCCCCGAACACCGTCTCGACCCGAGCGGTGCCGTCCTGCACGAAGACGCACTCGTCACCGATCGCGTTGCGGTAGAAGGGCGAGGCCTTGCCGGCGACGGCGTAGCTGATCCGCACGTCGGCGTTGCCGAGCACCAGCCGGCGGCCGGTCACCGGATCCAGCTCGGCCGGGGCGGCCTGCTCGAACAGCTGGGGAAGTACCAGGTGCATCGGCTTGAGCGGTGAGTTCGGCGCGGTTGACTGGTCGGGCAATTGCCAGCTTCGCACCTCGGTGATCGCCGAGGGGATGTTGCGGTGGTAGAGCAGGGACGAGTCGGAGGAGAAACCCTCCTCGCCCATCAGCTCCTCGAAGTAGAGCGCGCCGTCGGCAGCGCGGTGCTGGGTATGCCGTTTCGGCGGCACCGCACCCACGCGGTGGTAGTAGGCCATGGCCGGACTCCTTTGTCGGACAACCGTGACTGCGGTTGGCTGGCTCCATCAGCGACGGTACCGAACCGGTGACCGGGCGTGCGGCAGCGGGCGCGGGCTCAGCCGCTCGGTTCAGCCGGCCAGCGCGCTGAGCTTGTCAGCCACTGCCGGTTCCAGCTCGGGGGCCTGGCTGTCCGGCTGGGTCGCTCCGACATAGAGCCAGCCGAGCAGCTGCTCGGATTCGGCCAGGCCGAGCAGGTCACGCACCTGGGTCAGCTCGACCGCTGGCCCGGTGCGCCACATCGCGGTATAGCCGGCGTCGAAGAGCACCAGCTGCAAGGTGCTGACCAGCGCTGCGACCGAGGCCAGCTGCTCCCAGCGCGGGACCTTGGGATGTTCGACCGGGACGCCGACGATCGAGATCAGCAGCGGCGCGCGCAACGGCTTGCCGGCGGTCTTGGCCGCGGCCGGGCTGCCTGGTTCGTCGCCGAAGCCGTCGGCCATCGCCTGACCGAGTCGTTGCCGGGCGTTGCCACGTACGGTGATCAACCGCCAGGGCCGCAGGCTGGCGTGATCCGGGCTGTGCGCGGCCAGCTGCAGGTATTCGGCCAACTCGGCGTCGCTCGGCGCCTGATCGGTGACCGGCGCGGTGCTGCGCCTGGCCCGGATAGCTGCCTGCAGTTCCATCATCATCCTGACTGCTCGGAAATGTCATGCCCTACCGCGGTGCGCGGTCTGCCCCAATTCTTGCCTACCGGTCAGCGGGTGCTGTCGACGGTCAGGCTCTGCGAGCGCTTCCCGGCGCTGTGGCTCGGCAGACCCTATCAATGCCGCGAGTCGGTCGGATCGCCTTTATCGGCACACGTCATCGGTTGGCCAGTCGTCGAGTCACTAGGCTGGTCGGGTGAGCGATGATGCCCTACCGATCCAGCGACCGGCGCTCAGCGGCCCGGACGCCGACTCCTTCCGGCACGTCCTGGGCCATTACCCGACCGGGGTCGCGGTGATTACCGCGCAGGCCCCGACCGGCCCGGTCGGCCTGGCGATGAACTCGTTCACCTCGCTGTCGCTGGACCCACCGCTGGTGCTGTTCTGCCCGGCCGGATCGTCGAGCACCTGGCCGTTGCTGCGCGCGGTGGGCACGATCGCGATCAACGTCCTCTCGGCCGGCCAGCAGGACGTGAGCCGGGCCTTCGCGGCCCGCCAGGCCGACCGGTTCGCCGGCATCGGCTGGTCGCCGGGCGGCAACGGGGCGCCGCTGCTGGACGAGGCGCTCGGCTGGCTGGAGTGCACCGTCGATGCCGAGTATCCGGCCGGTGATCACACCGTGGTCATCGCGCGCATCGATCTGATGGGGGTGCACGACGCGATCGCCGACCCGCTGGTGTTCTTTCGCGGCGGCTATTACCCCGGCATCGCCCGAGCCGCGGAGTCGGAAGCCGGTTACGAGGCGTAGGAACCGGCTGGTCGGCCAAGCCAGCCCAGTCGGAGGCGGACGCCGGCTAGCTGTCGGCCAGGCGCAGGCCGTCCCGTTCGTCGTCCCAGGCCGCGGCGCTGATCCGCCAGCCGTCGGCTGTCCGGACGAGCTGCAGCGTCTTCATGCCCCGGCCGGTGAACGGGGTGCCGTCCTGCACGCCGGCCTTGGCGTAGCTGCCGAAATGGTGGGCGATGTCGCCGAAGATCTCGGTGTGCCCGTCGAGTTCCCATTCGCTGAAGTCGACCAGGCTGCCGCCGGTGAGCAGCGCTGCACGGGGTTCGATGAAGCTGCTCACGTCATAGACCGCCGGTTGCAGGCCGCAGGTCCGGACGATGACCGCCTCAGGCAGGAACACCGCGCGCAGTGCGTCCAACCGCGCCGCGCAGTCGGGCCCGGACGTGAACGCGGCAAAGAAGGTTGTGACGATGGCAGCTATCGCCTGCCGGTCCTCATCAAGTGGATCGACCTGCTCGCCAACAGCCCCGGTCACTGGACGCAACTCGGGTCGGCGGCGGTCCGTACCGCCGGGTTGTTCGACGCCCCAACAGCTGCGGTCGAACCGCTCGGACGAGCGGTGGCCGGCGCGGCCTTACCGACGAACCTCGCGATGAAGCCCGGCATTGCGGCGGTATCGATCTGCTCGCCTTGGTATTGGCCGTCCACCAGCAGCTCTCCAGTCATCGGAATGGTTGCCAGCGCCAGGTGGCCGGCGGTCAGCGAGCGGAGCTGACCGGCCAGCGTCAACAGCTTGCCGCCCTGCAGACCGCCGTCCACCGTCAGCGACGTGCCGACCGCCTAGATCACCCGTCCGATGAGCAGCGGGTTGGTCAGGTTGGCTGGCGTACCGAGCTTGCCGAAAAGCGCACCCAGAAAGTAGCGCTGGCGCTGAACCCGGGTGTAGTCGCTAAGCCCCTCGCCGTGCCGCTGCCGGACGAAGGCCAGCGCCTGCTTGCCCTGCACACCGCGATTCCAGCCCTGCTTGAGGTCGATGCCCGAATACCCGTTCGGGTGGCTGGCATCGCCCTCGGTGCTGGCGTTCTGCGCGTGGCACAGGTTCAGGTCCACGCCGCCGACCGCGACGCTGAGCCGGTAGAAGCCGAGCATGCTGATCTTCATGAAGTGATCGATGCTCAGGTCGGTCAGCCTGGTGATGACCTCGGCCAGCGCGCCCGGACCGCCGCCGGCATCGCCGCCGCCGACCGAGTAGGCCGCGTTGATCTTGCCGGTGCCTTGGCCGCGCGGCAGGTTTATCAGCGAATCCCTGGGAAAGGACATCAGCGCCGCTGACCTGCCGTCGGCCGGCAGGTGCAGCACCATGATCGTGTCGGTGTTGTCGCCGGGGCTGTAGTCGGTACCGATCGCCGCCAGCTCGGCGGCGGTGGCGCCCTGCCGGGAGTCATCGCCCACCAGCAGGATGTTCTGCTCGGTGCCGGCGGGCGCGGCCGCTGCCCCGGCGGCCGGCGTGCTGCGGTGAAACGGCACCACCGTCACCGCGGCCGACAGCGAGTTCAGGGTTGCCCAGGCGAACCCGCTGGCCAGCAGGACGGTCAGGGACAGGCCGGCCGCGATCGTCCGGGCGCCGATCGTGAGCAGCCGACCGAACCTGGCCGGCCGGTGCGGTTCAGCCCGTTTCGCAGGGTTCGACAGCCATGGCATCGAATGAGACTAGCGTGTGCTGGCCGTGCGCTGGCTGAGTTCGGCCAGCTACCTGGCAGCATCCTCCAGCTCGTCCATCGCCCGGTGGATGCGCGGTATCGACACCGGGTGGGCGGTGCCGAGCTGCTGGGCGAACAGGCTCACCCGGAACTCCTCGATCATCCAGCGCAGCGCGGCGAGCCGGTCCGGATCGGCTCGCTCGGCAAGCTTGTCGCGCAGCTCGGCGAGGTCGCGCAGCACCACCTCGACCTGCGCCTGCCGGTCCCGGTCGCGGGCCGGATTGGCTGGCGCGTCGGCCAACCGCTGGCTCATCGCGCGCAGGTACCGGCGCAGCTGCGGCAGCTGGCCGACCCCGGTGTCGAGCACGAAACCCGGGTAGATCAGCTCGTCCAGTTGCTGGCGTACCTCGGCCTGGACCACTCGGCCGGCCGGGCTGGCGGTAGCGGCGAGGTCGACCTCGACGTCCTGCTTGGCGGCGATCAGCTGCTCCACCACGGTCAGCAGCCGGGCGGCGTTGGCCGGCAGCTCGGCGGCGACCTCGGCCCGCAGCTGCTGAAAGGCGGTCCGGGTCCAGACCCCGCTGTCGGGATTCAGGCCGGCCGCGCGCATCGAGGCGTCGACGGTCGCTGCCACGCAGTCGGCCAGCAGCGCGGCCGGCGAACCGTGCGGTGCCCGGCTCAGCGTCAGCCGCTGCCGCTGGTCCAGGCCGCGGATCAGCTGCTTGACCGGCGAGGCAATCGTGTTGATCAGCAGTCGCCGGGTGCCGGCCCAGTGCGATTGCCGTTGCGCGGCAGGGCTTTCCAGCACCCGGATCGCGACCGTATCGGCTACCTCAGCCAGCGCCGGGTAGCCGGTGAGCTGGTTGCCGTTGAGCTCGCGACGCACCGACCTGGCTAGCTCGTCGAAGTCCCAGTCGGCCAGGCCGTCCCTGGCCAGGTCGGCGGTCAGGGCCTGCAGGGTCTCGGTTACCTGCGGGGCGAATTGCCTTTGCAACGCTGCCAGATCCTTACCGGAACCGAGCACCTGGCCGGCCGGGTCGAGCACCTGGTAGGTGGGCCGAAGGTGATCGGGCAACCGGTCCGGCTGCCAGGCATCGCGCGGGATGTCGATGCC
>JBDSAN010000600.1:0-7369 GCA_039922115.1 Jatrophihabitantaceae bacterium | reverse complement strand
GGGTGACCTCCTCGCGGCGGTGGCCGATCACCACAGCGGTGGTGTCCGCGGTCAGCTCGGAGGTGGCTGCGAGCACGTGCCCGATCAGCGATCGACCGGCAAAGCCGTGCAGCACCTTCGGCAGCGCGTTGGCCCTCATCCGGGTGCCCTCGCCTGCTGCCAGGACGATGAGGGTCAGTGGCTGGTGTGCGGCGGGAGCAGTCACGCTCGCGAGCCTAGCTGAATCGGCCTGGTGCCCCCGGCGCGTCCTAACGCGCGAGCCGGCCACCGGTCCAGGTCTCGTCACTGGTGACATCGCGCACGACGTCCAGCCAGTCCGGAATGAGGTGCGACGGCGCATCGCGGTCATCGATCTCGCCGGGGCCCCTGGTGAGGCGGACCTTGTGTCCGAGCTTGCGTTTCACCACCCCGTCGGCCTGGCGTACTTCACGTAGCCGCAGCCGGGTGCCGATCACATAGCGATCAGCTATGTGTTCGGTGCTGATCACGCAATCAGGCAGGCTCGCAACGAGATAGCGACGCTCCCTTTCGACCACTGCATACTTCAAGCTGGCTGACACGGGTCGAGGTTAGACCGTCCTCGGCTCGGTGCTGGCTGGGAGACTCGGACTCGAACCGAGACTGCACGGCACCAAAGGCCGGCGGGCTGCCGATTACCCCATCTCCCACTGAACCCGGACAGCGCGCGCGTCCGAGACTCGACCGCGACAGCTTACTCACTCGGCCCATCGAGCTGATTCACGGCAATCTTGACCCGAACCTACGGTTGCGTAGGTTACGCTTCCGTAGGTAAGCCCGATCGGGTGGCCAGCCGACTCCGAATCCCAGCAGAGAATAGCCGACAGCGAAGGAATAGCCGATGACGATGACCGAGGACGCACAGGCGGTGCAAGCGTTACGCGAGGCCCAGCCGACCGGCAAGCCGATGATCCTGGGCAGCAAGGCCCGGGGCGAGCAGACGGCGCTGTACATCTTCGTCATCGTCCCGTTCCTCGCCGTGCTGGCAGCCGTTCCGGTCGCCTGGGGCTGGGGAATCAGCTGGACCGATGTGGCGCTGGCGACCGTGTTCTACGTCGTCTCCGCGCTCGGGGTCACGGTCGGCCTGCATCGCTACTTCACCCACGGTGCCTTCAAGGCCAACCGGGTGCTCAAGATCGCCCTCGCGATTGCCGGTTCGATGGCCATCGAAGGCCCGGTCATCCGTTGGGTGTCTGACCACCGTCGCCACCACGCCTTTTCCGACCGTGAGGGTGACCCGCATTCGCCATGGCGGTTCGGCGAGTCGCTGGGCGGCCTCACCAAGGGCTTCTGGTTCGCCCACCTCGGCTGGCTGTTCGACACCGAGCAGACCAATCAGGACAAGTACGCCCCCGACCTGCTTGCCGACCGGGACGTGGCCCGGGTCGATCGGCAGTTCCCGCTCTGGGTGGCGGTCAGCCTGCTCGCCCCGGCATTGCTGGGCGGCCTAATCACCTGGTCCTGGACCGGTGCGCTGAGCGCCTTCTTCTGGGCGAGCCTGGTTCGGGTGTTCGTCCTGCACCACGTGACCTGGTCGATCAACTCGGTGTGCCACATCATCGGTGAGCGCCCGTACTCCTCGCGCGACAAGTCGGCCAATTTCTGGCCGCTGGCGATCCTGAGCATGGGGGAGTCCTGGCACAACAGCCACCACGCCGACCCGACCTGCGCGCGGCACGGCGTTGACCGCGCGCAACTGGACATCTCGGCGCGGACCATCTGGATCTTCGAGAAGCTCGGCTGGGCCACCGACGTGCGCTGGCCCAAGCGCGAGCGGTTCGACAAGCTGGCCGCCCGCAAGGCAGCAGAGGGCTGACCCACGGGTCAGCTCAGGTGACCTTGGCTCGTGCTGCGAACCGGGCGTCCTGATAGCTGCCGTCGGCCAGCAGCTGAGCCAGCGCGGTCAGCGCGTCGAACACCTCGACCTGGCTCAGGTACAGCGGGGTGAATCCCAGTCGCAACAGGTCCGGTGCGCGGAAGTCGCCGATCACGCCATGTTCGATCAGCGCCTGGCAGAGCTGATAGGCCTGTGGGACGCGCAGCGAAACCTGCGAGCCGCGCCGGGCCGGGTCGCGCGGGGTGACCACCTCGACGCCGAATTCGGCAAGGTTTGCATCGGCAAACTTGATCGCCAGGTCGGTCAGGGCCAGCGACTTTGCGCGGATCGCGGTCAGGTCCACCTCGTCGAAGATCGACAGCGCGGCGTCCAGCGCGATCATCGACAGCACCGGCGGCGTACCTATCCGGGCGCGCTCGATCGAGTCGGCTGCGACATAACTCTGGTTCAGTTCGAACGGTTCCCGATGGCCGTGCCAGCCGGTCAAGGGCAACTCGACCGAGGCCTGGTGCCGGTCGGCGATGTAGATGTAGGCCGGTGATCCGGGGCCGCCATTGAGGTACTTGTAGGTGCAGCCGACGGCCAGATCGCACTCGATCTCATCGAGGGCGATCGGCAGCGCGCCAGCGGTATGGCACAGATCCCAGAGCATCACCGCACCGGCCGCATGCACGGCGGCGGTTATCTCAGCGGCGTCGAACAGCTCGCCGGTACGGTAATCCACCTGCGAGAACGACACCAGCGCGACCTGCTCGGTCAGCTGCTCGGCAAGCTCGGACGGGTGCAGCCGCACCACCCGTAGCCCGAGCAGCCCGGCAACCGAATCGGCCAGGTACTGATCGGTCGGAAAGCCCGCGCCATCGGTGAGGATGATCGAGCGGCCCGGACGCAGCCGGCAACCGGCCACCAACGCCTGGAACAGCTGCACCGAGGTGGAATCGCCGCACATGACCTGGCCGGGAGCGGCGCCGATCAGCCGGCCGATCCGGTCACCAATCCGGCCCGGCAGCGTCCACCACTCGTTGCTGTTCCATGAGGTGATCAGGTCGCGTCCCCATTGCCGGCTGATCCCGTCGGCGACCGCTGGCAGAACCGGATTGCTCAACGCTCCCAGCGAATTGCCGTCCAGGTAGGTCAGCCCCGCCGGCAGTTGGAAGTTGTCCCGCAACCCGGCCAGCAGGTCACGATGGTCTGCGGCCGCCGCGCCCGCCCGGGACGGGCCTACCGGCGCGATCAGTTCAGAGGACATTGCGCACATCCCAGAGGTCGACGAACACCGGCGCATCGACGGTCCGCTTGAGCCAGGCCAGGCCGGCCGATCCGCCGGTGCCGGGCTTGGCGCCCAGGATCCGGCGTACCGCTGTGTAGTGGACGAAGCGCCAGGTGCTGTGCCGCTCAGCGATCGCGGTGAGCACCTCGGCCAGCGCGGCCGGTGAGGAGTCCCCGTCCGGGCCGGCATATACCTGCCGCCATGCCTCGACCAGTTCCGGCCGGGATTGCTCCCACGGCTCGCGGACGTCGCGGTTGAGCACGTCGGTCGGGATCGGGACGCCGTGCCGGGCGAGGTAGGCCAGGCTGGCGTCGTACAGCGACGGGCCATCGAAGGCCAGTTGCAGCCGAGCATGCACGTCCGGCATGCCGACATGCGGGGTGAGCATCCGCGGGTTCTTGGCGCCGATCAGGAACTCCAGCTCCCGGTAGGCGAAGGACTGGAAGCCCGAGGCCTTGCCCAGCGAGCCCCGGAACCGGTTGTACTGCACCGGCGACATCACCGACAGCAGCTTCCAGCTGTGAATCAGGCAGTCCTGCACCACGACCGAGCGGCGCAGCGCGGCCAGCGCTGCCGGCAACCGGTCGGCACCGAGTTCGGTGATCGCCAGCTGCCACTCATGGCTGAGCAGGGTGAAGTGCATTTCCATGATCTGGGTGGCCACGATGAAGGTGACCTCGAGCGGCTCGTCGGTCTGCGGGTGCACCAAGCCGGCCAGCACGTCGACGTCGGTATAGGCGACATAGGGGGTGCGGCCGGTGTAGTCGAGCCGCGGAGCGCCGGATTCGGCCGATGCCGGCGAGCTGCTGGCCAGTTGTGTCATGCCTTCCATGGTCGCAACATCTGATCCGCAATTCCACTTGCAGACGATAGGCAGAATCCGCGGACCGAGTTATGAATGGCTGACGATAGTGCGATCCGATTTATGAATGTAAAGTCAGCTGAGTGGACAGTATCGACTGGCACATCCTGTCCGAACTGCAGGCCGACGCGCGGCTGTCGCAGAACGAGATTTCCCGCCGGGTCAACCTGTCCGCGCCGGCCGTCGCCGAGCGGATCCGCCGGCTGGCCGATGCCGGGGTGCTGCGCGGGTATGCGGCCCGGGTAGACCCGACCGCGCTCGGCCGAGCCGTGCAGGCCTTCGTCCAGTTGGACTGTTACGGACCCAAGTGCATCCTCAACGATCAGGCCGTGCATCGCTGGCCCGAGGTCCTCGAGGTGCACCGGGTGACCGGCGATGCCTGCAGCGTGGTCCGGATAGCGGTCGCGGACATGGCCGGCTTTCAGGACCTGATCGATCGGCTGGGCAGCTACGGCAAGCCCACCTCCTCGATGGTGCTGTCCAGCCCGCTGGACTGGAAACCGGTGGTGCCGCTGAGCTGACCGGCCGGTACCGCTGGAACTGAGACAATGGTTTTGTGGCAGACAGCGAAAGCAGACCGCGGGTCCGGATGACCGGCAAGGAACGGCGCGAGCAACTGCTGAATGTCGGTCGAGCGCTGTTCGCCGAGAAGGGCTTCGAGGCGGCTTCAATCGAGGAGATCGCGGCCCGGGCCGGGGTCAGCAAGCCGGTCGTCTACGAGCACTTCGGCGGCAAGGAAGGCCTGTACGCGGTGGTCGTCGACCGCGAGATGCGCAACCTGATGGACGCGATCACCTCGGCGCTGACCGGCACGAATCCGCGCGCGCTGGTCGAGCAGGCCGCGCTGGCGCTGCTGACCTACATCGAGGAGGAGACCGACGGCTTCCGGATCCTGGTGCGGGACTCGCCGGTCGCGACCAGCACCGGCACCTTCTCATCGCTGCTCAACGACATCGCCAGCCAGGTCGAATACATCCTGGTTCGGGAGTTCGGCGCTCGCAAGCTCAACACCAAGCTCGCCGGCATGTACGCCCAGATGCTGGTGGGCATGGTCGCGCTCACCGGACAGTGGTGGCTCGAGGTGCGCAAACCCAAGCGCGAGGAGGTCGCCGCGCACCTGGTCAACCTCGGCTGGAACGGGCTGCGCGGCCTGGAAGCCAAGCCCAGGCTGTCGCTGGAGCCCTAACTCAGGCAGGTTATGGGAACCTTCGCCCGATTCGGCGAAGCAAAGTTTCGGCAAAACCTCTCCGGTAAAGGTCACGCGACGGTCTCACTGACCGATCAGTAGTAGGTCTGCAATCGCTATCGGTGACTGAGGAGGTGGAGGTGGCGCGCACCAAGCTGCGTTCGCTGCGCTCGGCAGCCATCGCGGTGATCGCGACCGGGGTGCTGTCCATCTCAATCCCGCTCGGCCTGATGCTTGCCTCCGGTCCGCTGGCGCCGTCCGCGGTGATCCAGCAGTCACCGACCCGCAACGTGCACCTGACCAGTTGCGATCAGCAACACCCGATCAAGCAGTTGCTGCTGAGCCCGGGCGATTGCGTGCTGGTGCATGCCGCGGGCTTTGCCGGCGCGGAGCAGGTGCGGGTGCACGAGACCGGACGTCCCGGCTGGTCGCAGCTGATCGAAGCCGATCAAGCCGGCCGGTTCAGCTACCGGTTCCTGCTCGACAAGCAGGTGCACCTGGGCCCGGACGTGCTGAGCTTCGTCGGCCAGAGCAACCGGGCCGGCGTGGCTGCCAGCAGCCCCGAGTCAGCTCAGGCGCACCTCGCGTTCTGCCGGTTCACCGTGACCGACAGCTGATCACAGCTGCTCGGACAGCTCCAGCCAGCGCTCCTCAGCGGCGTGCTTGTCAGCGATCACGGTGCGCAACTCCGCATCGAGCTCGCTGATCCTGGCGTAGTCGGTTGCATGCTCGGCCAGCGCGCCGTGCAGCACCGCCTCGCGTCGCTCCAGCTTGCTGATTTCCCTTTCGATCCTGGCTATTTCCTTGCGTGCTGCGCGCGGGTCGGCTTTGCGCTCGGCGCGCGCCGCCGGTTCTGCCTCAGCCTGCAGCGTGACGGCCCGGCGAGCCAGATAGTCGTCGATGCCACCGGGCAGGGCCGCTACCGACCCATCGCCGAGCAAGGCCACCGTCGAATCGCAGACCCGCTCGATCAGGTAGCGGTCGTGGCTGACCACCACCAGGGTGCCGGCCCAGGAATCGAGCAGATCCTCCAGCTCGGTAAGGGTGTCGGTATCCAGGTCGTTGGTCGGCTCGTCCAGCAACAGCACGTTCGGCTGTTGCAGCAGCAGCCGGAGCAACTGCAGCCGGCGACGTTCGCCGCCGGACAGGTCACCGACCGGCGTCCACTGCCGCTCGTTGGCGAAGCCGAACCGCTCGGCCAGCTGGCTTGCCGACTGCTCGACGCCACCGATCTCGGCCGACTGGCGGACCTCGGTGACAGCCTCGATCACCCTGAGATTGCTGGGTAATTCGGCAACGTTCTGGGACAGGTAGCCAACCCGGACGGTCTGCCCGATGACCACCTTGCCGGCGTCCGGACTGAGCTCGCCGGCCAGCAGCCGCAGCAGGTGGGTCTTGCCCGAGCCGTTGACACCGATGATGCCGATCCGGTCACCGGGACCGACGTGCCAGCTGACCCCAGCCAGCAGCTGCCGAGCCGCATCGCCGTGGCCTACCGACAGCGAGACGTTCTCCACGTCGTAGACGGTTCGGCCGAGCCGCTTGGCCGACAGCGCTCGAAGCTCCACGCTGCTGCGCGGCTGCGGGACGTCGGCGATCAATGCCTCGGCAGCCTCGATCCGGAACCTCGGTTTGGACGTGCGGGCCGGCGGTCCGCGCCGCAGCCAGGCCAGCTCCTTGCGCATCAGGTTCTGCCGGCGGGCCTCGCTGGCCGTTGCCTGCCGATCGCGCTCGGTGCGGGCCAGCACGTAGGCGGCGTAGCCACCATCGAAGCTGCGCACCGTGCCGTCGGTGACCTCCCAAGTGCGGGTGCACACCGCATCCAGGAACCACCGGTCGTGGGTCACCGCCAGCAACGCGCCACGCCGCCGGTTGAGGTAGCCGGCCAGCCAGGTAACTCCCTCGATGTCGAGATGGTTGGTCGGCTCATCCAGCACCAGCAGGTCGGCGTCGGTGACCAGCGCGGCGGCCAGCGACACCCGCCGCCGCTCGCCGCCGGACAGCCGATCCACCGGGCTGTCCAGGCCCAACGCCGAAAGCCCCAATCCGGTAAGCACTTCCCGCACCGCGGCATCGCCTGCCCAGACGTGCTCGGCGGTGTCGCCGACCACCGCGTCCCGGACGCTCTGGCCGGCGGCCAGCCAGCCGGCCTGATCCACCGAGGCGATCCGCAGGCCGCCGGTGTGGGTGGCCCGG